>JAJYGH010000036.1 GCA_021785175.1 Chloroflexota bacterium
TCACGCCGCAGGACTTCTCGCTCTTGCAGCCCGCGCTCTTCCAGGCCGTGCAGCTCGGCTGGATCGGCCCCGAGGACGCGCAGAAGATTTGGGCGGCCAACCTCGACATCCCGCTGAAGTCGCTGCCGCCCCCGCAGGCGCCGCCGGCTCTGCCGGATCCGGTGGAACTCGCGAAGGCGAAGTCGGCTGGCAAGCCTGGCGACCAAACCGAATGATCCGCCGCATCGTCGCCCCAAAGCCTCCCCTCGGCGCCAAGGCATGGGTGATGTCCGAGCGCGGGATCTTCGTGCTCGAAGAGCAGCCGGCGGTGCTCCACCACGTCACATGCACGCATGCTGGAGCGGGCTCGCTTCGCATCCTCGACGGCCAAGTCGTCGACGGCCGCGTCGAGGGCCGAATGATCTTCCGTCAGGTCGCGACCGCGATGGGCGTGTGGCACCTCTCGGCCGGCGTGCAGCACGGGCTCATCGTCGAGAACACGGGCCGAGGCGGCGACTCGATGTCGGCCATCGCGTCCATCGTCTGGCAGACGCGCATGGAGCCCAGCCGCAACCAGCTCGGGCCGAAGCAGAGCGTGCGACTCCAGCCGGGGCACCAGATTGTCTTCGACTCGGATTGCGTGCTCTACAGCATGCTGATCAGCAGGGCCGGCAACGGGCAGGTCGTCGTCAGGGACGGGATCGGGGAGCGTCTGTGGGAGTGCCCCAGCCTGTTTGCCGGCAGTTTCCTCCTCGAGCACGTCTTCGCTCGCGGTGGACTGGCGGTTGACCTACACGCGCCCGTGGCTGTAGAGATCGAGTGCGTGTTCATGCCTGTGCTCAAAGGAGCCTGACCGATGGCCGATGCCTCCGTGGTGGACCCCGCGATCACCGCGCAGATCAACGCGCTGACGCAGCAGCTCGCCGAGATGGAGAAGAATCTCAAGGCGACCAAGGAGCAGGGCGCCGCCGCGCTCAAGACCGCCCAGGAGGACGCCGCGAAGAAGCTCGACGCGGCGCAGAAGCGGCTCGTCAAGGAGGCGGTGAGGGCGAAGGCTCGCGAGGCCGGCATCCTCGACGACACGCTGCTCGACCACCTGCCCATCGAGGGCGCGAGCTACAAGGACGACGCGATCGAGGGCGTGGACGCGGCCATCGCGCGGCTCAAGGAGAAGCACCCGAAGCTCTTCGCCGAGGCGCAGACGGCGCCCGAGACGGAGACGCAGACCGAGACGGGCACCGATGAGGTCGCGGCCCTCAAGGCGAAGATCGCCGAGCTGGAGGCGCAGGCGAACAAGCCGCCGGTGGGCAAGACGGGCGCGCCTCCCGCGAAGAAGGGCGAGCCCGCGAAGAAGCCCGACGTCATGAAGCTGAAGCCGGACGAGTGGCGAAAGCTCGTGAGGGAAACCCGCGAGAAGCTGGCGAGCCACTGATGCCGCTCGACCTTCCGCGAGAGGTCGAGCGCCGTCTCAAGCTCGCCGTCGACGAGAAGCTCTACGGCGAGATGACGCTCGTCATGCAGAACGGGAAGATCATCCGCGTCGTGAAGAAGGAAACGATCCTGGTTGGACCGCAGAACCAAGACCCCTTGACGTAGCCGCCACCCCGGCGGTAGCGTGCAGTCTGTAGGCCACGGGAACGACCCGAGCTGACTTGCTTCGGAGTTCCCAAGATGGCCGACGGCGTCGCAGCGTTCCCCGCAGCCCTCGCAGCAGCCGAGATGATCAACTTCCTCGCGCGCAACGCGAAGGAAGGGCTCGACACCGTCCTCGCATGGCGGTCGCTCGCGACCCCCGAGGAGATTCCCGCCGGCATCGGCTCGACCCTGACGCTGACCCGCAAGGGCCGCATCACGTCGACGACCACGCCCAGCGCGCCGCAGACGGCGATGAACATCGACTCCGGCCTCACCGCCGCGTCGTACTCGATCGAGCAGTACACGATCACGATGTACGACTACAACCGCATGGCGGCCGAGATCGACAACGTGCAGCAGCAGGTCGGCATCTACGATCAGTTGCTCGCGGGCGCCCGCAACAGCGGCGTCGACGCGGCGACCACGCGCGACCGCCTCGCACGGGCCGCCATCTTCGACGCCTACATCTCAGGCAACACCCGCGTGCGCGGCGACGACACCGCGGCTCCGACCACGACCGTCTGCTACGTCGACGACATTCGGGGCTTCCAGAACACGATCGTCAACGGCGTGATCACGCCGGTGTCGGCGACGAACCCGGTGACGGCCATCGAGAGCGGCACGCAGTCGAACACGCTCAACGTCACCGCCGCGACGGCCGACGTCACGAACATCAGCACGGCCCCGGGCGGGATCTCCGGCTCGCTCACCTACACCGCGGTCGCCAGCGCGCCCGTCCACGGGGACGCGATCGTGGCCTCGGACGCGCCGACCATCATCCGCTCGGGCGGCGCCGCGACCACGGCGGCGCTCGTCGCCAGCAACACCTTCAACCTCCAGATGATCCTGGACATGAAGGCCGAGCTCGAGAACAACGGCGTTCCGCCGTTCGCGAACGGCCTCTACCGGATGATGCTGGACCCGACGGCGCAGCGGCAGTTGCTCGCCGACCAGGACTTCAAGGTCTACTACGCGGGCCGTGAGGACAGCGAGACCGTGCAGAGCGGCTACGTCCTCAAGATGCTCGGCGTCGAGTTCATCGTCACCACCGAGGTCTACCTCCAGCTCCCCTCGACCCACTCCGGGAACGGCGACACCGACACGGTGGAGGTCAAGGTGCGCCGGCCGATCCTCGTCGGCGCAGAGGCGCTCATCGAGGGGCAGTTCACGGGCCTCGAGAACTACATGCGCGACCTCAATCGCAACAGCAACGTGATCCAGGCCGAGATGGTGGACGGGACGGTCCACATCCTGCGCCAGCCGATCGACGCCCTCGGGCGGTTCTACACGATCGTGTGGGACTGGATCGGCGGCTACGCGGTGCCGACCGACATCACGGCGACCCCGGACATCATCCCCACCGCGAGCGCGGCCCGCTACAAGCGGGCCGTCATGGCCGAGATCGCGTCGTAGTCAGGAGGTCGCACATGGCCGGCATCTTCAGCGCGAACAAGAAGGGCAGCACCCCGCGGCGCGGGGGCTCGAAGGCCAAGGGCAAGTTCGTCCTCCAGGCGGTTCCGGGCGATGGCAAGATCCTGCTCCCCAAGGGCGAGATCTCGCCGCGCTCGGCCATCCGGCACGCGAACGACGCGACGTCGACGTTCGGTCTCGGCAAGGCGAAGTCGGGGCGCTGGACGAAGTAGCCGATGGGCTTCTTGCCGAGAGAGCGGGTGAACCCGCGGCAGCAGACCTTCGACAAGGATCGAAAGCTGCCCGACTGGGACAAGACGCCCGGGCTGATGCAGGCCCAGGTCCACGCCGACGAGCAGCGTAGGACGGCGCGCAACCTCAACGCGAAGCAGGCGAGGAAGTACAAGAGGTAACAGATGGCGCAGACCCTCACGCCAGGCACCGCGATCCCGCTCGGCGGCTCGGACAGCGGGAGCCTCCAGGACAGCGCGCAGAACCCGATGCTCATGCCCTCGTTCTACCTGCCCGTCGCCAAGGGCGGGCGAGGGCAGGTGGTCTACGAGAGCCCGAACGCGGCCCTCGCGGACTCGTCCATGAGCCGGACCGCCGCGACGGCGACGGCGACCGTGGGCGGCACCGCGACGGCGGCCGACACCGTGACGCTGACGATCGGCAACCCCGTGTTCAAGCGCTTCGGAGGCGCCAGGGCGCTCACGGTCACCGTCGGCGCCGGCGAGACCATCGAGCAGATCGCGGAGGCGCTCGCCTCGGCGGTCAACGCGGACGCCGTGTGCCGAGGCTTCGGGATCTACGCGACCGTCGCCGCCGACGTCGTGACCATCCATCACCCGGGCCCCGTCGGGAACTTCACGACGCTGGCCGAATCCACGAGCGTCGGCGCGACCGAGACCGTCACCCTGTCGGCGACGACCCTCTCCGGTGGCGCCGGCGCGGTGCTCCCGTTCGGCAACTTCGCATTCCCGCACGGCTCGTCGACGTTCCGCATGCAGAGCGGTCTCCCGGCGGTCATGGGGAGCGCGGTCGTCGCGGCGATGGTCGCCGCTGGAGCTCCAATCGGATGAGCAAGCGCGACCGCCAGTGGCGCCACGAGCGCCCGCTCGAGGAGGCGCTCGCCGCCGAGGCGCTGAAGCCGCCTCCGCCGGTTCCCGTCGAGCCGAGCTACTGGCAGCTCGAGGAGGACTTCGCCCAGTCCGTGCGCGGCACGTTCCTGACCTACCGAGCCGGCGCGGTCGTGTCGTCCAAGAACCTGCCGTCGGTCGTGAAGCTGCTCAAGCAGTTCGGGGCGAAGATGATCCCTGTTCCAGAGGCGGCGGTCCCGTTCATCGAGCGCCTGAGCTGCCCCAACTGCGGCCGGAGCTACACCGCGGGGCGGTGACTCGTGCCCCTCTCTCTCTCGCAGAAGAGCGACATCCGCAGGCACCTGAAGTTCGCCGTGGGCGGACTCCCGCGTAACTCGCCGATCGGTGGCGGGTCGCTCGGGTCCTTCGTCGGGTTTCGATGGGCGCAGGCCTGGGGCATGCTCGAGTTCGTGCTCAACAACCTCGCGGCCGACGAGGAAGCCCGCCTGCTCGGAAACGGCTACGGCGCGGTCGCGCTCATGGGGCCGCTGGTCAAGATCGACGGCACGACGAACCCGCAGCCCGGCGACGAGGTGTCGATCACCTTTAGCGGCGGAAACCTCACGGGTTCGCACACCGTCACGACGACGGCCGTTGCGGGCGACTCGCTGCTCACCCTCTGCGCTCGAATCGCATCCACGGTCAACCAGGACGCGACGATGCAGGCGGCCGGCATCCAGTCGCTCGCTCCGTTCGGCACCGGCGCGTTCTCGCAGAACTACGTGGGCGCGAACTCGCTCACCGGGAACCAGGGCAACCCGGCCGGAAACGTGGCGATTCCGTTGCCCGAGGTCAGTTTCCAGAGCGACGTGGCATTCACGGTCGCCTCGGTGACGTCGACCGGAGTCATCGGCGCCGCCATCACCGCGACCGGTGTGCAACTCCCGCCGTTCGCCCCGGTCAACTGGACGGTGCTGCCCTACGGGACGGTCTATGGCTACCTGCCGATCTGCGACTACCTCGAGGGCAGCAAGTACGGAGCGAGCCCGAACCTCTCGACGGCCCAGGCCGGCGGCCCGCTCGGCGTGACGTTCCGCATGGACGAGGTGAAGGAGCGAACCAAGCTCTACCGGCACGCCTGCATGGAGATGACCAAGTACCTCTTTGGCGAGTCGAACGACGAGGGCCTCGTGGGGCGCCGCGGCGGCCCGGGCATCGGCAGCGGCGGAACGCGCATGATTGGGATCTGACATGGACTACCGCTCGGCGATGCTGCTCATCGACCGCGCGCGCGGCATGGCCGGCGCCATCCTCGGGCCGCCCTGCTCGGTCTACCGGGTCGGCGCGACGGCGAGCGGGAACTACCTCGATGTTGCCCAGCGCGTGACCACTGGGCTGCGCGTCGGGCGCCGTCAGACTGGCTCGAAGGATCTGATCGAAGCCCCGATCATGGGATCGATCTTTTACTCGCTCCTCATCGACGCGACGAGCCTCGAGGTCGGGGACGTGCTCGTCGAAAACGACCCCTACTACGGCGAGGGCGCGACCGAGGTGGATTTCGCGACCACGCAGTTCGAGGCCTACGCCATCGCGTACCACGGGCCATTCAAGCAGACGATGGCCGCGCGGGTGGATCGTCTCTGCACGATCTACCGGCCGACCGATGCGCCAGCGGCGTCCGCCGGGGCATGGACGCCGACGCTGCCGAACCTCGCCCCGGTCGTGCTGTCCGCTGGCGCCTTCGGCCTCGGGACGGTCGGCGCGACGCCGAGTCAGATCCCGCTCGGACTCACGAGCCACGTGAGAACCAAGCACGATTTGTTCAAGGCGCTCCCCGGCACGACCGACTCTCTCGCCTACTTCGGCTACGTGCCGGCACTCCCCGGCTGGCTGCCGAAGGAGGGTGACCGCCTCGTCGACAGTTCGAGCGGCGACAGGTACGTGATCGAGCACCCCTACACGCAGCAGGCCGGACTCGCGGGCTCCCAGCTCGTGCTCTCGCGGCAGATCGCGGGGGGTTGACGTGGCGACGACCGCGATCGCGCTCAGCGCCCTCGGAGCGCAGGTAGCGGCCTCGGCCGGCCTGCCGGCGAGCCCAGCACTGACCATCGGCTACGGGTGGCCCAGCGAATCGACGGTCATGCGGGTCGCGACCGGAGAGGTCGGTCCGCTCGCCAGCGTCTACGATGAGGGCGTGCCGCGGAACACCACGAGGTGGCACCCGATCCCAGCGATCCCGGACAGCGTGACCCCTCCTGGCCTCGTCGCGACGCTCAGCGCGACCGTGACCACCACCACCGCGACGATCACGCTCTCCGGCACCCCGAAGGTCGACGACTGCGTGGCACTCGGGTCGCTCGAGTCGCAGGCCGCGAGCTACACCGCGACCGCGACGGACACGCTCGACACGATCGCCGCCGGACTCGCAGCGGCGATCAACGCGGGGATGACGGCCGTGACCGCGTCGGCGTCTGGCGCGGTCGTCACGCTGACAGCCGTGGCGCCGGTGGTCACGCTGAGCGCGGGCGTGGCGAACCAGGGCGTCAGGGTCACGGAGTTCAAGCGGATCGATCGCCTCGTCAGAGTCGTGCTGTGGACGCCGTCGGAGGCCACACGGCAGTCCTACGGCGACCCGATCGACTCGCAGCTCGCCAGGCTCTACGCGGGCTACGGATTCCAGGCGCCCGCCGGGGACTGGATTCGCCTCGCCTACTCGAGCGACCAGTACGTCGAGCAGGAGCAGCTCAGGGACATCTACCGGCGCGACTTCCATGCGACGCTGGAGTACGGCGTCACGGGCCAGGACGTGCTGTACCCGGTGCTGTCGACTGAGCTGGTTGCCTCACTCGGCGGTTTGGCGTAGGGTTCGTCCGTAGGCCGCCGGAACGACCGGAGCTGACTCGCTCATGGAGTTCCGATGCCGCAAATCAGCAACGGCCCGATCAGTCTCGCCAATCTGACCGCGCCTGGCGTCTACGTCCAGGTGATCGCGCCGTCCGCGCAGATCCCGGGAGTCGCGACCAACGTTGTCGGGGTCGTCGGGACCGCGAGCTGGGGCCCGAAGGGCGTCCCCGTGTTGCTCGGGAGCCCGCAGGATCTTCAGGCGGCCTTCGGGCCGATCATCGGGAGCCCCGCGCCCGTCGGCGCCGTGGCCGCGTCCGCGAACCCCTACGACCTCGTGAGCGCGTGCAGCGCCGTTTTCTCGCAGGGCCCGGTGCAGGTCCAGGCCGTGCGGGTCAGCGACGGCACCGATGTCGCCGCGACCCTCGTCCTCAACGACACGACGGCGACCCCGGTGCATGGCGGGACCGTGACCGCGCTCCACACGGGCTCGCTCGGCAACGGGATCAAGATCACGATCGCCACCGCGGCGAAGACCGACGCATCGAGCAACGTGTATTTCAACGTCACGGTGGCGCCGCCCGCCGGGTCCGGACTCCAGGCCGAGTTCTACCCGAACATCAAGGGCGGCGTGGCCTCCGCAGTCAACTCGCCCTTCTGGGCGAACCTGGCCGCGGCGTGGACCTCCGGCATCCCAGGCGTCACGGGTCCGTCGCAGCTCGTCAGTCTCGCGACTCCGTCCGCGACCGCAGAGAACCCGGCGGTCCTCGCGGCGACCTCGATGGCTGGCGGCGTCGACGGAACCGCGACCGCAGCGACGATCATCGCGGCAGCGGTCGGCTCGATCTCCGCGACCCCGCAGACCGGAATCTTCGCGCTTTCGACCGCGGTCCCGAAGCCGGCCATCGCGGTGATCGCCGGCTTCGGCGCGACCGCGTCGGACGGGGACATCGGAACCTACGCCGCGACGCTCGCGACGTTCGCCGACTCGACCGGCACGGTGGTGTGGTTCGACTACTCGCTTGGCGATTCGAGCGCGGCCGCCGTCACCGAGACCACCGTCACTCAGCCCGTGGTCGACTACAACATGAACGCGGTGAAGGATTGGGCCTGGTGGAACGACGGCGTCAGCGGCCTGCGCTTCTACCCGATGGCTCCGTTCATGGCCGGGCTGCAGGCCTCGCTCCCGCCGTGGGTCAGCCCGCTGAACCGGCCGATCAAGGGGATCTCCGGCACCTACCGCAGCACCGGCGCTGGAAAGGCGGCCTACTCCTGGGCCGAGATCGGCGATCTCAACGCCAACGGCATCTCGCTCGTGGCCGCGCCATCGCCCGGCGGCTCCTACGTCGGTGTCAACGCGGCGGTCAACACGAGTTTCCCAGCCAACCCCGCGACGGGGCCGTGCGAGTACTCGACCCTGACGAACTTCCTGGCGCGCAGCATCGCCTCGGCCATGGGCGGCGTCGTCGGGCAGAACCAGAGCAACAGCCCCGTCGACCCGCTGCGGAAGCTCGTCCGGGACAAGATCAACGGCTTTCTCCAGGGCATCAAGGATCAGAGCGGCATCGACGCGTTCTCGGTCCAGTGCGACACGAAGAACAACCCGCCGAACCTCGTGGCCGCCCACATCATGCAGGCGAGCTGCAAGGTCACCTACCTGGCGAGCGTCTGGTATTTCGTCGTCAGCCTGATCGGCGGCACCACCGTCGTCGTCCAAGTCTCGCAGGGGAGCTAGCCAATGGCCAACCTGATCCTCCAGATCCCCAACGCCTTTTCCGTAGGACAGGATCTCTCCTGCTCGATCACGGATCCGGTCTCCGGGATCACCCGGAACCTGGACGAGTTCGGGCATCTCGAGAGCTTCAAGGTCACGGCCATCGACAAGGAGATCGAGGTCGCGCCGATCAGCCGCGGCGGCGTCCACCTGTACCAGACCCTCTGGGCGGGCTGCGAGCTCGATATCCGATGGGCCAAGGTCTACGCGGCGCTCGAGTACTTCTGGACGCAGCTCCAGAACAACTATTTCGACCTTCACCTCCTGCCGAGCTTCATGTTCAACGCTTCCGTGATCAACCGGGACGGAAGCGTCGACGAGTTCGCCTTCACCGGGGCGGCGGTCAGCAAGCCGACGCTCGGCGACTACGAGGGCGCGAAGCAGGTCAACAACGGCATGAAGGCCCGCTGTCAGCGCGGTCAGCTCGTCTCTGCCGGCTCGGTCAACGCGCCGCTGCCTGGCGCCTCGCCGCTCAGCTTCTAGTCCACCGTCGCACAGGAGAAGAACTCCATGCCCGAAGCGATCAAGCCGATCGACACCGCCGCGGCGCTCGCCGCGATCCAGCAGGCCAAGGAGCCAGCGAAGGACGCGCCCGCCCACATCTTCACGACCGCGGCCGGTCTCCGGGTGGAGATGTCCGCGCCGAAGCGCGCCACGCAACTGGACATCGGCGCGGTCCTCGGGGACAAGTGGAGCAGCTACAGCTTCAACGTGGTCAAGGCGCTCATGTACGTCACCGCCGTCGGCGGCTCGCCGGTTGGCCGCATCTGCACGCGGGCCAACGCAGATGCCTTGATGAACAAGCTCGGTGACGCCGGCGTCGACGAGGTGCTCAACGCCTTCATGCTGCACTTCCAGGTCCGGGACGGCTCGGCGCTGATCGTTCGCGATGCGTTCCGTCAGGCGGTCATCGACGGCCACATCAGCCAGGAGCAGGCCGAGGCCGCCATCGGAGGCCCGATTGCCGGGGAGACCAGCAACCTCCCTTTGTGAGGAGGGCCGTGGACGACGGGGCCTTCCTCGTCGCGGCCTTCTGCTGCCGCCATGGCATGGGCGACTGGGAGCGGGTGTGGAGCTACTCCGAGACCGAGCGCGACGCCTTTTTCTACGCACAGTGCAAGCTGCGCGGACTCTCGATCGATTGGGAGACCGGCGCGGTCAGCACCCCGAAGTGAGGGCGCCGTGACGGTCGACGAGTTCGCCTACGGGCTCCGCACGCTCGAGAAGATCATCGAGAAGGGCGGGGCGCTTCAAACCGAGATCCTGGCCGAGAGGGTCGCCGAGACAGCTAAGAGCTATCTCGGGACCTATCAACCAGGGTGGCCGCCGCTGGCCGCGAGCACGATTGCCAGCAAGACGACCGGTAATAGCCCGCTCCTCGAGACAGGCTTGCTGCGCGACACGATCAGCGTGCGAAAGCAGCCATTCCCGCCAGATGAGGTCCTCGTTGCGTACGGGATCGGATCGCGACTGCCGCGTGCGCTGTGGATGGAAGGCGGCACGAAATGGAAGGACGGATCAATACACGTCCCGCCGCGCCCGTTTTTGTTGTTGGCATTGAGTGAACACGAAATGGACATCACCGAGTCGCTGGACCGCACCATCGGCGAGTGCATCGACATCGCATTCGGGATTCCCTGATGGCCACTCGGACACAGCATTCGGTCGACGTCCAGATCCGCCTCCTCACGGCGATGGAGGGGCAGCTCGCGGCGTTCGGGCAGCAGATGACCGGACTCCAGGGTCAGGCAAATCAAATGGGCCGGACGTTCGGGAAGCTCTTCGCGCTTCACCAGGTGGAGCGGTTCGGCCGATTTGTGTCCGGAATGTTCGACGGGATCATCGACAAGGCGGCCGGCTTCCAGGGCGCCATGGCGAAGGTCGCGATCGCCACCGGGGCAACGGGGGCGGAGTTCGGTCGGCTGAACGAGCTGATCCTGAAGCAGTCGAGTCTCCACGCGATGTCCACCGAGCAGGCCGCGTCCCAGGTCGCCGTCCTGGCCCGCACGGGCATGAGCCGCGAGGCAATCCAGGCCACCTTCCCGACGATCGCCAAGTTCTCCGACATCGAGAAGATGGAGCGGGGGATGGACTTCGAGCAGTCGGCCAAGCTCGGCGCGAGCGTGGCCCGCTTCTTCGGTGCGAGGACACCCGAGGCCATCGAGCGGGTGATGAACAACCTCTATCGCGCCATGAACATGACCCCGGCGACGCCCGGCGAACTCGTCAACATGATCACGAAGTTCGCCCCGACGGCAGGCAAGCTCGGAGTTAGCCAAGAGGGACAGTTCCAGCTCGCGGCGCTCATGGGGACGATGGGGCTCTCGTCGACCGGCGGCCGCGGCCTGATGCAGCTCATGATCAAGGCGCTCGGGAGCACCGCCACGATCACAGCGCACCGCCAGAAGACACAGACGATGGCGCTCGAGCGGCTCGGACTCGAAGGTCCGCACGGCGAGAACGCCTCGTTCGTTGGCGGAAAGTTCGACCCCAACAAGCTGATCGAGGGGCTGATCAAGGCGGGCACGAAGCTCGATCCAAAGGACTTCGTCACGTCGTTCGTCCAGGCATTCGGTCTCCAGGGGACCCGCCTCGCGGCACCGCTCAGCAGCCCGGCGGCCCTGGAGAACATGCGCGAGATGCAGGCCCACTGGGGTGACGTGGTGGACCTCCAGAAGGCATACGAGATCGAGCTAGGGACGCTCACCTACCAGACCCACGTGCTGGCGACGAACTTCGACTCCCTCCAGGCGGTACTAGGCGCCGGAACGCTAGGACCGCTCGCGAAGTTCAACGCGTGGCTCGGCGAGATCGTGGCGCCCGGCGGCGGGCTTGCGAATTTCGCGAAGGCGCATCAGACCATCGCGACCGCGCTGCTGATCGGCGGGAAGTACGGCGGCAAGGGGATCGAGCTCGCAGCCAAGGGTGCCGAGGGGTACATCATCGCCAAGATGATGGCCCACGGCGGTGCCCTGCCTGTGGTGATCAAGAGGGGCGGTCCGACTGGCGGCGGCATCGCCGGAAAGGCCGCCAAGGTTCTCGGCGCGGCCGGTACCGGAGTCGCGATCGGCGGACTCATCCACGCTGTCGCGACGGATGCCTCACGAGACACGACCTCGGCGCTCGGGCACCTGCTCCGCACGACTGCCGCGGGTCGATTCCTTTCAGGGGATCTCGGGGCAGACATCTACGACATCTACTCGGGGGACGCGCAGGCGAAAAAGCGGGTACATGCTCGCTACGGCGGCGCCGACCCGGAGCGCGACGCCGCCACGCCTGACACACCAGAGGAGCCGAAGACCTTTCCGGCCCTGCCTCCGGTGCCGCTGGAAATCCACATCCACGGGACCGCGACCGATGAGTCGTTCACGATCCCGAACATCCGGGCCGCCGCCAACCGCTCGTCTGGCTCCGCGCCGACGACGCCCTCGCACGCGCCCGCCAGCGGATTCGGGAGCCACTGATGGACGCCAACCCGCTGGTGCTCAGGTCCGGCGACCAGGTGTTCGAGTTCGCCGACTTCGAGGTCCCTCCGACGCTAAACGCGCTCGGCGGAAAACAACTCCACGCGGTTCACCAGTTCATCGGCGGCGCCAGGGCGATCCAGACCTACGGCTCGGTGCCGCATGAGCGTATCTCGTGGTCAGGTCGGTTCCTCGGCGCGACGGGCGCGACCCGTGCGAAGCTCCTTGACGCCATCCGGGCGAGCGGCGCGCAATGCACACTCACGTGGAGCGCTTGGAAGTACACCGGCATCCTCGCCGAGACCGGCATCAATCCCCACTTCATCGGCGACATCCCCTACTCGGCGATCTTCGTCCCGGACACCGACTTCTCGGGCCAGACGCCGTTCAGCGCGGCCGTCTCTCCGCAGGTCGCCTACGCCGCAACCGCGTCGAAGCTCACGCAGAACGGCGCGGCATACGGTGGGAGCACCCCAGACATTCTCCGGGCGATCGCGACGGTCAACGCGCTCCTCCAGTCGATGGCCGTGCTCCTCCCAGCGAACGGAGGCTTGATCTCGGCCATCCCTGGGCCGCAGCTCGCCGCGGTGACCATGGAACTTTCCGGGGTGGTCGAGACTCTCGAGGGGCGCGAGAGCGCGGTCATCCTGCCGGCGCCACCGTTCGCCGTCGCGGTCTCCGAGATCGCAGCGAGCTACGCCGATCAGCTCTGGATTCAGGCCGAGATCGTCCAGCTCGACGCCATGCTCTACGTGCTCTCGCTGCCGACCGCGCTGCTCAACGTCCAGACGTTCGTCAACCCGAATCTGCTGCTGATCGCCGCCGCGGTCTATGGCGATCCGGACGACTACCTCCTGATCTCGGAGGCGAACGGCGGCTTCCCTGTCTACGCCGAGGGCAGCTTTACCCTCGTGCTCCCGGCGGCGACGTGATCTCTCCGATCAGCGTCCAGGTGGAGTTGGCCGAGCTGGGCCCCGGCGAAAACCTCGAGTTCGACGACGGGACGAAACTGCTGCTGCCTCCGGCCCCGGTCGGCGCCGTCGTGACGAACGCGGATTTCGGTCTCTCGGGCGTCACGATCTCCTGCGGCTCCTACGGCTCGGCCGGCGGATGCTCGATCGACTCCGACATCGGCAGCGAGCCGTTCGCGACGTTCGAGGGCAGGCCGTACCTGGGGCTCTTCTCGGTCGCGCGGCGTCGCCTCTTCGTCGGGGCCACGGTCGCGATCGTCGGCTCAGATGCGACCCTGACGGCACCCGACACCACGGGCGGCCAGCCGGTGACGCTCTTCAGGGGCATCCTCGACGAGGCGACGTACCAGCTCGAGCGCGACGATCTGAGGATGAATTTCCGCGACAACGCCGCGCTCGCCATGGAGACCGACACCGCCGCGCGCGCCGGCACGTCCAAGACGGTCTACGACCTCGTCTCGACGATCGCCTTGCAGATCGGGCCGCCGCAGTCGCAGACGGGCGTCCCGCAGAATGCCTACGTGGCCAACGACTCCAACACCCAGCAAATCTATGGGACGCTGCTAGCCCACACGGGCCGGACCTACGCAGAGCATCGGATCAGCGGCTGGAACTTCGTCCAGAAGCTTGCCAAGTACCTTGGGTACGTCGCCTTCGTCCGCCCCGACGGGCTGCTTTACTTCGGCAAGCGGACGGACCCGAGCAAGACCCCGTTGACGCTGATCTGGGGCGGCCTTGGCGCTCAGGGTGATCTCAAGACGCTTCAGATCCAGCACACCCCGGCCCGCAACGGCGCGTTCCAGGTTCAGGTCGCATCGCACGACATCGACTCCGGGCGCGCGCACGCGGCGACGGCCAGCTACGTCAACGCGGAGTCGCTCGAGTTCAACCGCCTGAACCGCGAGCAGATCGTCACCGGGCAGACGCTTGCGCAACTGCGCGCCGACCCCGGGCTCGGGCAGATCCAGGTCTACAACTTCGGCGCGACCGGCCTCAGTCCAGCGGCGGCGCAGTTCGAGGCGCTTGGCCACGCGCTCGACATCGTATCGCACGAGATCATCCTGCACGGCTCGATGCCGGGGAACACGCGGATCCAGGTCGGGCTTCCGATTCGCTTCTCTGGCACCAAGATCAAGGCGATCGACTCCGGACACTTCGTCGTCGTCGGGGTCGAGCACGCATTCCGGGTCAACGGCGGCTTCGTGACGCGCTTCGTGGCGTGGCAGGACATCGCGGCATGAGCATCTCTGGCGACGATTTCGTCCTACTGGTCAAGCAGATCGCCCAGGACCAGGCGGGGGCCGAGCGCGGCCCGACCCTCGGCTACATCGCGAGCTACGACCCGGCGACCGCGACCGTAACCGCGGTGGTGCCGTCGTACTGTCAGCCGGATCCGGTGACAGGCGTTCCGACTCCCATCACGGTGGGGCCGATCCGGCTTGGCTCGAGCTGGGCCGGGGACGGGATCGGGATCCAGGTCGCGCCCGCGAAGGCGGCGGCGACACCGCAGGACCCGACTCAGGGTGAACCCGTGGTGATCCTCCAGTTCAGCCACGGAACTGGGATCGGTGTCGCGGCCGTGATGCTGTTCAACGCGATCTTCGCGCCGCCGGACACCGCGCTCGCCCCTGGGGACGCCTACATCAAGAGCGGCGGCGGAGCCAGGCTGCGCTTCCGCGGGGGAGACCTCGTGATGCAGGAGGGAGCGACCCCGGTTGCGGTCGAGGGGTCGCAGATCACGCTAGACGATGCCCTCAACGCCTACGGCGCGCTCCTCGTGACGGCACTTGCGGCCGCGACGCCGACGGTCACAATGGTCGCCCCGGTGGTGGTCGGGAGCAGGGTCTCGGTCGACGTAGGCCAGGGGGCCCAGGACGTGTTGGCTCCAGCTCCCGGTGGCAGCTAGACTGCAATCATGGCGTGCCTGTCGATGCCCTGGGGTGGTGATCTGGTCATGAGTCCAGCGGGCGGGCTCGCGCTTGCGACCGGGCAGGACGGGATCAACCAGATGATCACGCGAGAGCTCCTGACGACATCCAACGTCCTGCTCGCCAACGGCGTCCGGGCGTCGCCCGAGTTCTACCTGCTACCAGGTTTCGGCCGCAGCCTTCGCGTGCTCGTCGGCCAGACCGTGACCGAGGATCTGGTCGACCGACTCACTCAGGAGATCACGAGCGTCGTACTCACGACGCCCGGCGTCGACCCGAACGTCCCGCCGACGATTCAGGTGACGCCGGTGGGGCACGCGGTCGTGATCCTCGTGTCCTACAGCCTCTCGAACGGCCAACCGGCATCGGTCGCCTTCCAGGTCGGAGCCACCACATGAGTTTGCCCGTCCCGAAGTCCCTGTCGCAGCTCCAGAGCGAGTTTCTTGCGGGCTGGAATGCCTACGTCGGCAACGCCCCTGGGACGGTGATCCCGCCGAGCGATCCCATCGTGGCGATCGCCGGCTCCAACTCTGGGGCCGCGCTCCATCTCCAGGGGCTCATCTATGACCTCGTCGAGTACGCGCGGGCGTCGACCTCGGAGGGGCCGGACCTCGACTCCTGGCTCGCCGATTTCGGCTACGCGCGGCCGCAGGGCGCCGAGGCTCAGGTGACGCTCAATGTCACGATCAACCCCGCACTGGCGAATCCACCGGGCTCCGTGACGATCCCACAGGGCGCGCTCTTTCAGACGGGGTCGATTGTCGTGCCGCCTGCGACGCTCCCGGCCGTCTACCAGGTCGCGGCAAATCAAGCCTACGTGTTCACGTCGCCCGGGACGTTCCAGATCGAGGCGACTGCCGTAAAACCAGTGACGCTCAACGGCATCCCGGGATACTCCGTCTACAACTCGCTCCCCGTTGGCGCGATCGCCACGGCGTACCAGCCGATCGCGGGCGTGACGAGCGTCTCGAATCCCGCTAGCCCGACCGGCGGAACCGACGCGGCATCGGATGCGGCGACGCGAGCGGACTTCATCGATTGGATCGGCTCGCTGGCGAAATCGACCGCGCTGGGAGTTCGGGCTTCCGTCGAGAGCGCGTTCGGATCGCTTCAGTTCGGGGTGAACTACCGACTCCTGACGAACTCCACCGCGCCGACGCGGGTGCTCCCGGGGCTGATCGCCGCGGTGTTCGTTTCGCCCGGCAACTCCGGCCAGTACGTTGGCTCCCCGTTCGATCCGAACGCTCAGGCGATCCTCGGAGCGATGCAGAGCAGCGAGGCGCTCGGTCTGACGCCGGTTGTCTACTACGCCGAGCAGTACGCCGTCACGGCAATCGATTTGACCTACACCTATTCGGCGGCCGCGCTGAATCGAGCCGGCCTCTCGGTGTCCGCGCTCCAGGGCCTGATCTCTCAGGCGGTGTCAGGTGTCATCCCAGCGACTGGCGGCGCCCTCGGATCGCTCGTCTACTGCTCCGCCCTAGCCGCCGCGATCCTCTCGATCTCGGTGACGCTGCCGACCGGAATCGTCAGCGGGATCGTGACCGACGTGGACGTGCCCGCCATGAGCTTCACCACGACGGGCGGGACCTTCGGCGCTGGCGACTTCGTTCAGCCCGGGACACCGAGTGCCCTCGATCAGCTCGGCTACCTGTCGTGGGATCCTGGGACGAATCCCGTCACCTTCACGGCAATCCAGGCCGCATGAGTCGGCCGATCACATGGAGCGGCCAGCTCAGCGAGAGCGCCGCCGCGGAGGTCGACAGCGATCCGATCTCGCTCGGTGGCGTCGCGGGCTTCAGCGCTATCATCTCGGTGACCGGTATCGCCAACGGCAACCTCCAGCTCATGGCGAGCAACGGGGGCGCCGCCGTGAGCCTCGGGACCCTGAGCGTCGGCGTCGCCGCGGGTGGGCTCCAGTCGTTCACGTTCAGCCTCCAGAGCCAGTTCTACGAGACGGCGTGGATCCGCTGGACGCCGACGGGCCCAGCGAGCAACGGCGAGCTCTCGGGCGATTGGTCGCTCTCGGCGTCCGCTCCGCCTCCGAGCCCTCCGACTCCGTCTCCATCGTCAGGCTCGACGGTACAGGGTCCGACGGCAGCGACCCAGTCCTACCTCACCGGGATCATGCTCGGGCTCTTCCCGCCGAGTTGGGTCCCTGACGCCGCCAAGGGGACGCCATGACGCCGCCGTCCGGGCCGCTCTACTGGCTCCTCTCGACCATGGCGAACAACCTCGGCCGGGCCGGGGACCTGCTCGTCTCGGTGCCGTCCGGCGGCGCGGCGCCAATTCGCTCGCAGCTTCGGCTCTCGAGCATGACCGGCAACATGCTCGACCTCGCGGCCACCGACTTCTACGGGGCCAGCCTGCCGCGCCGGCCATCCGAGTCCGATGCGTCGTACCGAGCTCGGATCGTCGCCGGGCTGTTCGTTCCACGTGTAACACGCGCCGCGATTTTCGGCCTCGTCAAGGCCGTGACCGGGATCGCGCCGCGGGTGACTGAGGTACTGCGACCCGGCGACCTCGGCGGCTACTCCAAGACCTCGGGAGCACCGACGCTCTCTGGCGGCATCTACCGGTATGCCCTGGCGACCGGGAGCCCGCCGTGCGGCTACGGCAGCGACGGCTCTCCGGGCCCCCTGCGCTGGACGCACGCGCAGGGCGGTCGCACGACCCCGCCGACGCCAGGGCTGCCAATCCCGGCGGTTCAGACGCTCCCCGAGAAAAGCCAGGCGTTCACCGCCTACCTGGAGTCCGCGGTGCCAGTCGGCTTCGGCGCCCAGGGGAACCCGGTCCAGCCCTACGGGTCCTCGGTCGGCGCAGACTACGGCGCGCCCGTCGTCGGCGGCGACGGGAAAACGCGCTACGCCTCCTACAGGCTCGGCGCAACCTCCGGCTACGGCGGCTCGACTGCGGCGGCATGGGGCACGCCATCGCTGTCAGGCGGTCTGTGGATCTACCCGGCGTTCGCGTCGGGCTCCGGCCTCGCCTACTTCGGCGGCTGGGGGACTGCGCAGCCCGCAGGCGCCGTTTGGCGCTACATGCTGCTCGAGGGGCAGCTCGCGCTCCTGAATCAGCTCCGTCCGATGGTCGCGGCCGGGATCCGATGCCTCGTCGGATTCCGAGCCGCCGAGCCGCTGGCGGCCGGGACCTGGCAGTTGCCAGACGTGACCGGGCGAGGGAACTGGGCAATCTAATGCGGGCGTGCTAGGGATCGGTCTGTAGGCCGCCGGACCGCCGGAGCCGAATTGATCCGGAGTTCCTGTGTCCGAAATCCCTCAGATCTGGACGAATGAGATCCCGCGCGACTACGACCACCTGAAGGGGTGGCGCTGGCTGAAGATCCGCGAGGGGATGAGCCAGCTCGACATCTTCGGCGGGATTCCGCACGGACCGGGAGCGGCCGGCGTTGCCGACAAGAGCGCGCTCGGCCTGAACCCGGCCGGTCCGATCGTCGGCGGTCCAAGCCCGTATGGCGGCTTCACCGCGCCCGCGGGGAACCCCGGCGGCCCTGGCGGGACCACGTCGGCCGGCAGCGGACTCGTGGCGCTGATCGGCGGCTGCGCGCTCCAGGCGAACTCGACGGGCCTGACCGCGAACGTCGACGCCGGGACCATCTACGTGCTCGGCTCGACCGACGCCTCCGCGCTGCCGTCGGGCACTCCGGCGACTCCTCAGACGCTCGACCTGCTCCCCCAATCCAAGGCGGCCGGAGTCCAGTACTCCGACCTTGCCGGAGCCAACTCCGAGATCGGGGTCGGGGCGGCTGACCAGAGTTCGATCCTGCTGCGCTGCACGGTCAACGCCACGAGCCTGACCGGGATCGTGATCCCGCCGACTGGCTATTTCGCCGCGTACCTGATCTATGCGACTCCGGTCGCGTCGGACGTGACGGACGCCGACGATCCGAACCTTCAGCCCTCCGAGTCCGAGGCGCTGATCCCCTACTACGAGGCGAGCAACCCGGGCACGCCGTTTGGTGGCCCAGGTGGCGACGGAGCTCTCCAGGCGACCGCGCGGGCGAACTACGCCACCCTGGCGCTGCTGGCCGGCGCGAACGAGACGACCTTCGCCGCGGCGGTCGCGAACCTTGCGGTTCCGGCGAACGCGGTCCCGCTCTACGTCGTGGTTTCGTCGGGCGCCTACGCTGCCAACCTCAACGCCCAGTCCGTGTTCATTCCGGGCCGCGGCACCTGGCTGACGAACGGTCCCGGCGGCGGTCCGCTGACGTTCGCCAGCGGGACTCCCTACGCGCCGTTCGTCAGCGGGCTCCTCCAGCAGCACCACCAGGGCGTCCCTGGGATGGCGCCGAAAATCGACGGCGGCACCGAGTGGGCACCGCAGGCGGCGGTGTACAACGACTCGACCGGCGGCTCTGGCACGGGCAGCAGCGAGGACTTCCTCAACGCGCGCGACATTGGTCTGACCCGCGCGCTCCGGGCGTCCGGGGTAAACG
>JAJYGH010000037.1 GCA_021785175.1 Chloroflexota bacterium
CGCGCTCCTCGGATCGTTGACACCGGTGCGAACGGCGGTCGGCGATGCGTGGATCCTGACCAGCGACGAGCCGATGCTCCGAGCCCCCGCAGGGCGTCCAGCCCTGGCACGGCTCCTCCCGAGCGGCGACGCCTACTTCCTCCTCCGGGGAGCGGACCGCGCGCTCCTCGTGCCGGACGACGATCATCGCCACGCGCTGTGGACCCCGCGCGTCTGGCCGGGCGGGCTCCTCGTGGGAGGCGAGCTTGTCGGGACGTGGCGACGTGCGGAGGCGAACGTGAGCATCCGGCCCTGGCGCCGGCTCTCGCGAGCCGAACGCGATGCGGTCGAGTCGGAGGCGGAGTCCTTGCCGCTGCCCGGTGTCCAGGGGCGGATCCTCGTCGGCTGGGAGAACGAGGCCGATTGACTTCGCGTCGGGGCGAGGCGAGGCGAGGACGACCGGCTAACGCGTGATGACGTCGGTTCGGCGCGGCCAGGTCCTCTCTGCTGATGTCGGGCGTCGAGCGCGACGCGGCACGCGCGCAGGTCCAATCCGCCGTGGTCCAGACCCTCGACGTCTGGCGAGACAGCGGGGGGCGCGCCGGGGGTGAGTGAACGGCGCTCAGCCCCGGCGCGGCTGCTCGCCCAATCGCCCATCCGGCCGCGGCGCACGTGCCAGCCCGGAGCGGTGCCGCGTGTTACTCTTACCGGTAAGAAGGAGGACAGCCGGTGCGGATCACCTCGAAGGGGCAGGTGACGATCCCCCAGGCGGTACGAGAGCAGGCCGGGCTGCTGCCCGAGACCGAGGTGGAGTTCGTCGTGGAGCGCGACGGGGTCCGGATCGTCAAGGCGCGCGCGACGCGTCGACCGACCCGCGGCGCTCGGGCCGTCGAGCGCCTGCGGCGGGGCGCGGGGCACGTGTCGATGAGCACCGACGAGATCATGGCCCTCACCCGGGGGGAGGGGTGACCCCGGTCATCGTCGACAGCAACGTCCTGCTCGATGTCGTCACCGCTGACCCGACCTGGGGCGCGTGGTCGAGCCGGTCACTCGAGCGGGCGGCGGACGAGTCGATCCTGGTCATCAACGCGCTCATCTACGCCGAGGTCTCGATCGGCTTCGCCTCGATCGAGGCGCTCGAGGAGGCGCTGCCACCCGACCTCTATCGCCGGGAGCACCTGCCCTACGAGGCCGCGTTCCTGGCCGGGAAGGCCTTTCTGCGCTATCGGGAGGCCGGCGGGGCCAGGCGCTCGCCGCTTCCCGACTTCTACGTCGGTGCCCATGCCGCGGTGGCTGGCTACCGACTCCTGACCCGCGATCGGGCGCGCTATCGGACCTACTTCCCGACCCTCGAGCTGATCGCGCCGGACACCTGAGCCGACGGGGATCGAACTCACCTGGCGTCACCGAAGCTGCCCGGCAGGCGAGGCCGGGGGCGCCAGCCGAATCAGCTCCACGCTGAGGTCGGTGCGGGACGCGCTCGCCTCCTCTCGCCCCGACCACTTGTTCTATGTCGCTCGGGACCGGCAATTCCGCGGATGCGTCGAGGTGTCCATGTCGCACCGACGTATCTGAATGTCCCGTTTCCGGTCTCCTGGCGAGCCTCGCCACGCAGTAGGGCCGCAACCCGCGCGTTCCTCGTCCTCGACAGCTACATCTACGGCTACGAACGGCAGCGGTCGATCCTGGCCAGGGATGACGGGGGCGACTCCACGGACACGGCCCAGGAGGTCGCCGATGCGATCGAGCCCCGCGCCTTTCCCGCGCTCATGCAGGTGGTGGCGGCGTACGCGGAGCAGCCGTTCGACGAGGATGCCGGGTTCGCGTTCGGCCTCGACCTGCTGCTCGACGGGATCGAGCGACTGCTGCCGGCAGGCTAGCCCCCGGTCCGCGCCGCCGGGCCGGGCTCGTCGCGGTGCCCTCGCGGTCACCGTGCGCCCGCCGCTGCCCGCGAGGGCACGATAGTGGGTGCTGTCTCACCCGCGGTGGCTGACGCGGCCGCTTGGGGATTGAAGCCCTGGCGATCAGCCACACGGCCAACACCATTTCCTGCGCCGCGGAGTGGGGCATCTCCGACATTGAAACGCCCCTTGAGGGAGCACCTCCCAGCCCGATTGCTGCTGACGATGCACGGACTGTCGCCGACCGATTCCTCGCCGGGAAGGCCACGGACCATGCCCTGGACCAGGGAACGCTTGAGTGGCGGCAACCGAACAACTTCGCAGATCCCTCCATGCCCGACGCCCCGGCGACGGTCGCGCGGCTCGTTTGGAGCCTTCCTTTCACCATCACCCTGCCGAACGGGGAGCAGAACCGCGGCGTCCTCTGGGTCAGCGCGTCGCGGATGTTCGACATGTCGATCGATCCGCCGTGCGACGAGGAGGGCCCCCCGCCGGTGCCCCTGCTGCGCGCGCGGCTGCGTGCCCTACCGGCGGCGGTTGAGATGGAGCCGCCGATCGTCGGGCCGGCCGGCGCAGGGGCTGGCCGGTCCGTAACCGCACTGGTCGCTTGACGTGTGGTGGATCGTAGTCTAATCTCCGTTCGCCTAAGACGGCTTAGACTAAGCGAGCGTCGACGTGCGCCGGTTCATCGACCGCCTCTCGCAACAGCACACGCTGGATTCGGCCTGGAGGTCCGGGAAGCCGGAACTTGTCGTCGTCCACGGCCGCCGACGGGTCGGCAAGAGTGAGCTCCTCGTGCGCTTCGCGCACGGCAAGCCCATCGCCTACTACGTCGCGGCGCAGCAGCTGGAGCGTGACCAACTGGCGGATCTGGGTCGTGCCCTTGGCGCGCTGTCGGCCGGCTTCCGCCGCAGTCGGCCGCCGCGGCTCGCCTTCCGGGATTGGGACGAGCTGCTGGCCACCATCAGCGATGCTGGGCAGCGACGGCGCGTCGGCGTTGTGCTCGACGAGTTCCCGTACCTGGTCGCAGCCAACCCGGCCTTGCCGTCCCTGATCCAGCGCTGGTGGGACGCCGATGGCTCGCGGGCCGATGTCATGCTGATCCTCGCAGGATCCCAGCAGGCCATGATGCAGCGGCTGGTGTCGGCTGAGGGCGCGCTGTACGGCCGCCCCACGCGTCGGATCCACCTGCAGCCATTCGACTACTTCCACGCCGCCCAGTTCGCGCGGGGCTGGTCCGCCGAGGATCGGATCCGCCTGTACGCCATCGCCGGTGGCATTCCCGATTACCTCGAGGAGTTCGACGACCAACGGAGCCTGCGCGACGAGCTGGTCCGGCTCGCCTTCTCGGCCGACGGGCGGCTGTTTCGCGAGGCACCAGACCTCCTGCGTTCGGAGTTCAGCGAGCCACGCACCTACGAGTCGATCATCCGCGCCATCGCCCAGGGCGCGACCACCCCAGGCGAGGTGGCGGACAGGGCTGGCCTGGCCGCCGCCAACCGCGTGAATCCGTACCTTGACCGCCTCCTCGAGCTGGGCCTTGTCGATCGACGCGTCCCGCCTGCCGAGGAGACCAGGCCGAGGCCGCGCACCAGTCAATGGGTGCTGGCCGACGGATACCTGCGCTTCTATTACCGCTTCATCGATCCGTGGCGCAGCGCGATTCAGCTCGGAGCCGGGTCACGGATCATCGACGAGGTGGTGGGCGAGCCCTTTGACGCGTTCGTCAGCCGCACGTTCGAGGAGGTCGCCCGGCAGTACGTGGCGCGGCTCAGCGCGGCCGGCAAGTCGCCGCCGCTGTCATCGGTCGCCTTCTGGTGGTTCGCCGGCGGCGACATCGACGTGGCAGGCTTCCAGGGCCGGAGGCTCGTGCTGGCCGGGTCGGTGAAATGGACGAACGAGTACGTGAAGCCAGGCGACCTTGACGCCCTGCGCCGGTCCGTCGCGATCGCTGCTCCCGGCCAGCAGCCCGACCTCTTCCTCTTCAGCCGATCCGGGTTTGATCGCAACGTTCGAGCGGAGCCCGGCGTGCGGCTTGTCTCGCTGCGAGACCTGTTCGATCGTCGTCTCGAGTTCGAAGCAGGTGCCATGCAGCACGATTTCGGCGGCCCGACTCGGTAGGTGGTCGTGGGCATCGACGGGGGAGGACGCTTGACCGGGCCCGGCAACGCTCACCAGCCAGGGGGCTCCCTCTCTCCCTTCGCGCCCCCTGCCAGCCGGATCACCTCGACGCTGAGGTCGTCATGGCAGGCGCAAGTCATCT
>JAJYGH010000012.1 GCA_021785175.1 Chloroflexota bacterium
CCCACGTGTGAAGCAGGAAGCGCGCCACGACGCGCAGGGTCCCGAAGCCGTACCGCACGGACCGCCGGAACCCCACCGACGACGCTTCACGGAAGTAGCGCGTCGGCACCGCCACCTCTGCGATCCGGAGCCCAGCCGCGACCACCTGCGCGACGAACTCCTGGTCGAACACGAAGTCGTCGCTGTCGCGGTCCCACGCCACGGTCCGCAGGACGCGCGCCGAGTACGCCCGGAAGCCGGTGTGGTACTCGGAGAGGCGCAGCCCGAACGCGACGTTCTCGACGTCGGTCAGGAAGTGGTTCGCGAGCCACTTCCAGAGCGGCATGCCGCCCGCCAGCGGATCACCGAGGAAGCGCGACCCGAGCACCATGTCGGCCTTCCCCTGCTGGATCGGCGCGATGACGGCCGGGATGCAGGTCGGGTCGTACTGGTAGTCCGGGTGCACCATCACCACGATGTCGGCCCCCGCGGCCAGCGCCTCGCGGTAGCAGGTCTTCTGGTTGCCGCCGTAGCCCCGGTTCTGCGCGTGGACGATCACGTCGAGGCCCAGGCGCTGGGCGATCTCGACGGTCTCGTCGCTCGAGACGTCGTCGACGAGGATGATCCGATCGACGATGTCGCGGGGGATGTCGTGGTAGGTGCGCTCGAGGGTCTGTGCGGCGTTGTACGCCGGCATGACGACGATGACCACGGGGTCGGGTACCTGTGCGCGGTTCAGCGGGGAAATCCTAGCCGACGTCCCACGCCAGCATCGCGCGCCGTCGCCCCGTCCGCGCGTAACGCGCCCCTGTCGGATGCGGGTGCCGCGGATGCTCGTACGCTCGGACCGAAAGCGAACCGGCCGAGAGCGACCCGTTGCGACGCCCCTTCCGACGCTAGAGTGGCGCCGTGGACGCCCGCCTCCGCCGGATCCTGCAGCTGGCGCTGTTCGCGGCCGCCGTGGTCGGGACGCTCGCGGGGATCTGGGAACTGGCGCTCCACCTCTCCACGGATCCCCTCGCCGACGTGCACGCGTACTACGACGCCGGACGTCGCCTCAACGCCGGGCTCCCGCTCTACCCAGCCGGCGCAAACCCCGATGCAGCGGACTTCTACCGCTATCCGCCGCTGCTCGCGATCCTGTTCCGGCCGCTCGCGGTGCTGCCGTTCGCCGTCGCCGCGCTCCTGTGGGAAACGCTCGTCGTCGCGGCCTTCGTGCTGACCCTCCGGCGGCTCGGCCTGCGCCGGCCCGTGTTCCTGGCTCTGGGCATCCTCGCCCTGCCGACCGCATGGGCACTCACGATCGGCCAGGCACAGGTGGTGGTCACCCTTCTGCTCGCGATCGCCGCCCCGTGGTCTGTCGCCCTCGCGGCCCAGCTCAAGGTGACGCCCGCCCTTGCCGTCCTGTTCTGGCTCGGTCGGCGCGACCTCCGCGCGCTCGTGCAATTCGCAGGCTGGTCGCTCGCGCTCGTCGCCCTCCAGGTCGTGCTCGCCCCCCGCGCGTCGCTCGACTTCATCGGGACGCTGACGGTCGGCCAGGTCGGTCACGTCAACAACTGGTCGCCGTTCATGGCGTCCCCGGTCGCCTGGGCGGTGCTCCTGGCGGCCGCCGTCGTCGCGGTCGTGGGGCTCGCGAGGACCCGATATGGATGGGCTGCGGCGGTCGCGATCTCGATCCTCGCGACCCCTCGCCTGCTCACGTACATGTTCGGATCCCTGCTCGCGGGCCTGGCCCGGCCGCTCGCCAGTGAGACGGTCACCGGCGGAAGGCGCCGAGGTGTGCCGGAATCGGACCGAGCATGAGCGCACGCGGCCTCGCCCGCGCGCTCCGCGCCCTTCCCATGCTCCTGCTGCTCGGCGTCCTGCTCGCCGCGATCGTCCACCAGGCACTGGGGATCCTCGCCGCGTTCTCGATCGGCTCCGACCTCACGATCCCGCTGCGGGCGGCCGAGCGCTGGGCCAGCGGCCAGACCCCGTACGTCGCCGCCGAGTTCCTGAACCTGCCACCGAAGCCGCTGCCGTTCCTGTATCCGCCGTACGTCCTGCCGGTCCTCGTGCCGCTGCTCGAGTTGCCGCGTGCCCTCGTGCTCGGCGCCTGGGAGCTGGCGTGCCTGGCCGGCGCGCTCGTGGCACTCGACCGGTTCGCGATCCCGCGACGCTGGTGGCCGTTCGCCCTCGCCTGGACCCCGCTCGCGGAGGTCGTGTGGAACGGCAACCTCCACGTGCTCCTGCTCGCCGCGTTCGCCTGCGCGTTCTGGGAACGGCCGGTGAGACCGTGGCAGCTGCGACCCCGTGGCGAGGAGCCGTCGGCCGTCGGTGTGCGCCAGGGATTCCTCGCCGCCGCGATCGCCGCCGTGAAGATCTCGCAGGTCCAGCCGTGGGTGCTCGCCGCGCGGCGGAACTGGCGCGCGGCCGTCGCGGGCGGCGCGGTGCTCGCCGTGCTCGCGCTCGCCACGCTTCCGCTCACCGGAGTCGCGATCTACGTCGACTGGCTGCACCAGCTCCAGCGCGCGGCGGACCCGGCGTGGCACAGCATCGGCTGGCCGCTCGCCGAGTACCTCCCACAGCCGCTCCCGCTGGCGATCACCCTCGGGTCGATTCCCGCGGTGTGGCTGCTCCGACGTCGCGACGCGGCCGTCTGGACCGGGCTGCTCGTCATCGTCGCCGCCCCGACGATCCTGAATTACAGCTGGATCTTCGCCATGCCCGCCATGCTCCGCGTCAGGCGGGAGATCGCGCTCCTCGTCGCGCTCGGCTGGACGACCTACGCGCCCGGGCCATCGTGGGCCGCCTTCGCACTGCTCGCCGCGACGCTCCTCGCCTCGTACCGGGTCCCCTGGCTCGCGGCCCCGGCCTCCGGGGTGCCGTCGGGTCCCCGACCCGACCTCGTTCCTGCGACGTGACCTCAGCTCTGCCCGGGCTCGGGCCCGACGAGGGCGGCCGCGCGTGGCGGCCCGGCTGGCCTGGATTGCGCGGAGCGCAGCAGCCACTCGTTCCAGCGGAAGCGAGCGGCCCCGGGGAGCGCGATCGGCACGAGGGCGATGAGGAGCGTCAGGTTGAACAGCGCGAGGAGCGGGATCGCGATCGTGGACGCGACGGGGACGGTCCATCGCCGGCCGGTCAGCGCCCCCCACGTGACGACCGCGAGCGCGATGGGCGCCCGCATCCAGAGCGGTCCGAAGAGGCTGCCGGTGTAGTCGCTCGATGGGATCTGCGCATTCGTGATCAGCGACTGCACCCATTCGATCCAGGCCGCGGGCTGGAGCGCACCCGATATCGCGACGACGACCACCGTCGCGCCGGCCGCCAGCACGAGGTTGCGCCACTCGCGCCGGAGCGCGAACCACAGGATTCCGATTCCGGGCGTGACCTTGGTCAGGAGCACGAACGCCCACGTTGCCGGCCAGCGGAAGCCGACCACGATCGCGAGCGCCAGCAGCAGGTGGATGTTGCCGGCCTGGATCTCGAAGAGCACCATCGGGTTTGCGAACATCAGGATCGCGAACGGTCCGGTGAGCAGCACGACGATGCCGACGAGCACCGCCGTCCAGATCGCGTGGAAGACCGGCCACGGCAGCAACGCGAGCGGTTCGAACGCCTGGCGGAAGGCCGGCGAGTAGAGGTACGCGCCCGGCAGGCCCGCGAGCGACGACGCGTACGGGTGCGCGAGCGAGGCCGACCAGTAGACGTGGGCGTCCCAGCCCGATGCCGGGCTCCACATGACCCACGCCCAGACGACGATCGCGGACGCGATCGAAGCCGCCAGGAGCAGCCCGCGGATCTGCTCGTCCCGAGCGAGGACCGGTCGACCGCGCGTCCCGTTCACCCGGCCACCTCCGTTCACGCTGGCCCCGGCAGAGCGTACGGGGAGACGGGCCGCCTCGCAGGTCGACGATGACGAGCCGCGCGTTGAACGTGACCGCGTTCGTGATCGGCCTCGTGGGGCTCGCTGCCGGGCTCGTCCCGATCCTCCTGTGGGCGCCGTTCATCGACACGGCGTCGTTCTGGCTGCCCTGGTCCCGGCCGATCTACGACCCGAGCCTGCCGCTGAGCGTCCCTCACTTCGTCCAGT
>JAJYGH010000007.1:0-54579 GCA_021785175.1 Chloroflexota bacterium
TCGTCCGGGTTCGATCCCCGGCTTCGGCACCACATTTCACGACGGCCGCCCGACTGACGGCGTGGCGCACCTTCGCCAGTGCGGCAGAAGTAACGCACGATCACGGATGGCGACGCTTCCCCGGCGGAGTCCGCGCCATCCGTCCCGTCCCGTCCGCCCGCTGTCGTCGCCACTCACGCGGCTCGCGACGCTCCTCGTAGAGCACGTCGCCCCCGCGTCGGGCGATCACCAGTCGCGCTTCGTCGAGGTGCTCGTCGGCCACGAGCGCGACGAGAATGGTGCCGGAGGGCGAGAGTACGACCGGATCGTCGCGCGGATCGAGGCCCGACAGGTCCGTCAGCTCCACGGCCGCGTCCTGCCCGGACTGGGGCTCCGAGAACCGTGCCGTGAGGAGGTACACCGCGTGGCTCACCCGCATCGGCCTCGATGTGTTGCGGCGAGCCGTGGGGGACGCTCGGCATCGGCTCGCCACCCCCCGGCGCAGCACGCTAGCAGCGGGACGTCGTGGTTGCAAGCGGGTCCGGCTGGCGGGACACATGCGACTTGCTCGCCGTGGGGCCTCGCCGACTCGGGTGGCCGGCAGGCGAAGACGTGGCGGCGCCCAGCGCTCGTCCCGAACGACCCGTCGGGTGACAGGTCGACCCAGGTGCACGATCTCGGTGCCCAGCGCCGCGTCGCGGACCGCGCGTGCCGACGGCGGGCGGCTCTTCGCGGCGTAGCAGGACGACGGGGCGACCTGGGATCGCTGGCCCGCCGGAGCTCGCGGTTCTCCCGCTCGAGCGCCTTCAGCCGTTCGCGTTCCCGGGCCGGCGGCCCCGATCGACCGGCCTGGCGGACGAACCTGCCCCTGCGCGACCCCGCAGGGCCGATGCTCGCGTCTCAATGGCGAGGGTCTCCCGCAGAATGCCCGCGAGCGCCGGGTACAGCGGCAACGTCGCTTCCCTCTCGGTAGCACGCAGGAGAGCCACGGCCCACGTCGCCAGGTGCCGCCGGAGGAATTCCCGCTCGGTCCGCCGCAGACGCTTCGCCGCATCCACATCGGCGCTTTCCCACGCGGATTCCTCCCGACGGCACAGCACGTACACGAACTCGAGCTGGTTCGCTACGTGGTCCACTGCCACGGAGTCGCACGCAACCGTGTGGAGACCGTGGGTCGCATACACGCGCTCGACCTCCACCTGCCGTTCCCCGTCGAAATATGCCGATTCGACGCTCGGCACGAGCCCGTGATCGGCCCCATAGAGCCGAGCGTACTCGGCACTCGCCTCGTCAAGTCCGCCGCTCGGTGACGTTGAGAGCTGGGCTGCCGCCTGCCGTACGCGTTCGATCGGCCGCGCCAGTCGGTCCGCGCCGCCGGGCGTCCACTCGACCGCACCCGCCATGTCCTGGCAGGCTGCGCCCGACTCCAGGCTGGCCAACCATCCGGCGGTGGGCGGGCGGTACGCCAGCGCGAGCGCACGCCATGCCATTGCGCGCCGCTCCGCTGCATTGGCGAGCAGGCTGCAGGCTCGGTCGCGCGCCGCGTCGGGGCAGTCGTTCGCGCCTGCCTTGCGACGGTTCCAGGCCGGGGGCGGGTGGCTCTCGCCGATCATCCGCCGATCACCGTCATCGCGACTCGCGCGGTCGCAGGCAGCAGCTCCGAGCGCCTCTGACTGTAGCGATCGTCGCGGCTCCGCCACGTCGAGGCGATCACCGACGCGAGGTCGTCATCCGTCGCTCCACTTCTGAGCAGACTCCGCAGGTCGACGCCGGAAACGCCGAACAGGCACGTGTACAACTCTCCGTCGGCCGTGAGGCGCATCCGTGAGCAGTCGACGCAGAAGGGTCTGGTCACCGCGGCGATGACCCCGAATTCGCCAGCTCCATCCTCATAGCTGAAGCGCTCGGCAACCTCGCCGGCGACACGCGGAAGGATAGGCTGAATGGGCAGCTCCGCCCCGACGCGGGCGAGGATCTCTCCGGCCTCGACGACATCCTGCCGGCACCAGCCGTTGCCCCCGCCGACGTCCATGTACTCGATGAAGCGCAGCGTGAGGCCGCGCTCGCGCGCGAAACGCGCCATGGGGATGATCTCGCCCTCGTTCACTCCGCGCAGGACGACCATGTTGAGCTTGATCGGCGCGAACCCGGCGCGCATCGCAGCGTCGATTCCGGCCAGCACGGCAGCGACGGGGCGATCGGTTCCGGCCAGGCTCCGGAACGTCCGATCGTCCAGTGCATCCAGGCTGACGGTGACCCGTCGAAGCCCTGCCTCACGGAGCTGCGAAGCCTGGGCAGCGAGGAGGGAGCCGTTGGTGGTAAGACCCAGGTCCCCGAGCCCGGGGAGGGCGGCCAGCCGCCCGACGAGCTCCGGCAGCTCATGCCGCACCAGCGGTTCGCCGCCGGTGAGCCGGATCTTCCGCACGCCCAGCCCCACGAACACGCGGGCCACTCGCTCGATTTCCTCGAACGACAGGATCCGGTCCTGGGGTCGGTAGCGAACCGGCTGCGTGGGCGGCAAGCAGTAGGTGCACCGGAAGTTGCATCGGTCGGTAACCGAGATGCGGAGGTCGCGCAGCGGCCGACCAAGCCGATCGCTGAGAACGTTCATGCGCCGATCTCCGCGAGCCGTGCCGCCACCTCGGCGCGATGAGCCACGCCGAGGTGCGTGAACAATCGCCTCAGGCTGGCCTTCACGCTCGCCTCGGGCACCCCGAGACGGGCGGCGATCGCGGCGTTCGTCATGCCGTCTGCAATCATCTGCGCGAGGTTGCGTTCGTCGTCGCGCATCCCGGCCGCCATCATGGCGCGGGCCGCCGTGGTCGACAGGCGCCGTGCGACCTCTGCATCGACGATGGCCTCGGTCTGCGCCGAGGCTTTCACGGCCCGGATGAGCGCACGGCCGCTGGATCGCTTGAGCAGGAACCCGGCAGCACCGAGCGACAGAGCTTCGGCTGCCGCGTGCACGTCGCAGTACGCGCTCAGCACCAGGACCCGAGTCGACGGACGGCGTTCGATGATCTGCCGGCAGGCGTCCAAGCCGCTGTGCGTTCCGAGGCGCAGATCCAGGACGACCACGTCCGGCGCCAGATCGTCAGCCAGGGTGACCGCTTCCCCCGCGTCCTCGGCCTCGCCGACGACCAGCACGCGATCGACGCCTGAGAGGAGCGCGCGCAGGCCGGCCCGCACGACCTCGTAGTCATCGACAATCAGGACGCGGATAGGCAGCACGTGTGACCGGCTCCGTCACTGGTGTACTCAAGACTGGCGGCCCTCGGGACGAGAGGACCGGCGACGTCGATCCGTGTTCCGCGACCGATCTCGGACGACACCTGGAAAGCACACGCAAGGTCGGCTGCGCGGGCCTCCATGATCTGCAATCCATGGCCTCCACGGGCGGTCTCCCCGCAGAACCCCACACCGTCATCGTGGATGCGCAGTGCGACGCGCTGCCACGTGATGTCCAGGCACACCGTGACCCGGCTGGCGTGGCTGTGGCGCCTGACGTTGCTGAGCGCCTCCTGGACGATCCCCAGGAGCGTCCGCCGCGCGTCCGCCGTCAGCCGGATGCTCGGGTCGACCGTCACGTCGATCTCGGCGTCGATTCCGGCGGCTGCCGTCTCCGCCGCAGCCTCGTCCAACCCGGCGCCGAGCTCTGGCACGACTGCGTCGGGTGCCTCAAGCGTGTCGAGGTAGTGGCGCGTATCGTCGATCGCCCGGGAGATCTCTCGGTCCCATCGCCTCAAGGTCCGACGCGCGGCAATCGGAAGCGGGAGCTGCCTGTTCGTCTGGATGTCGAGTGCAACCCCGTAGAGGCGCTGCAGCAGTCCGTCATGCAACTCCGCCATGATGCGCGTCCGCTCCGTGTTGGCGGCACAGGCGCATCGCCCTCCCGGCCCCCCCGCCAGCAGCGCGCCCGCGAGCAGCGCGATCGTGTGTGCCGCTTCGGCGCCTGCCGTGGTGGGGCCGACGGTGGTTCCGTGGGTGGGCCCCGCGGTCTCGAAGAGCACGAGCTCGCCCAGGCTGGCTGCCTTCGGGTTCGCCGCGAGAGCGAAGGTGACCGCCGGGCGCATCGGTGCATCTCCCGGCGGGAAGCCGAGCGCCTCGGCAGGGAGCCACCGGTGGCGCGTCGCCGCAGATGTCACCAGGCGGCCCAGTGACGGATCGACGGGGCCGTCCTGCCCGGACGCGACAACGTGGAAGCTGCCCTCGAGCCCATGCATCACCACCACGCAGGGTGCGCCCGCGAGCCGGGCGCCCCACGCGGCGGCACTCTCGAGGAGCCGCAACCCTGAGTCTGCTGTTGCGAGCTCGGCGACGGCGGCGGTGATGGCGTCACAGGCGTCCATGAAACCCTCGTGGAGCCCGAGCCCACCATGACGCGGCCGTTCCTCGATCCGTGCAGTGCGCCGGCCGGCGGCGCCGGGCGTCCAATACGGAAGAAGGGTATCCGGAGGTCCGTCGTCCCCCGCTAGGGCCAGATGGCTCACCCTCTGCTGTGTCAGGCAACCCCCCGCCAGAAGAGGGCCATTCGGGCGACCGACCCGCCCACTCCAATGGGCTGATCGTCGCTGCGTCGCGCGCCGTGCGGAACGGGAACATCCGCGTGGACGTGCCACCGAGAGGGTGGTCGCGGGCTCTGTCCTGTGCACGCGCTCGACAGCGCGAGGACGTCGACCGGCCGCGGAGTGTCGAGAGGTGCCCCATGGGAGACGAAGACCTTTCGCTGGTGAACCGGAAGATGCGGCGCCGAACGTTCCTCAAGGGCGCAGCCGTCACCGGCGCCACCCTTGCCCTGACGAGTGGCGGCGTGGCGCTGGCCGGGCGGCGCACGCTGGGCGGCCTCGAGGAGGGGACGCCGGCCGTGCCGGCGACCTCGCCGGACCAGGTCTTCAACGCCGTCTGCTCGCCCAACTGCTGGATGGGCTGCCGGATCGAGGCCCACGTCCGCAACGGGCGGTTGGTCAAGACGGCCATGAACCCGTTTCCGGAGCCACGCTACAACCGGATCTGCCTGCGCGGCCTGAGCCACGCCCAGTGGGTCTACAACCCCGACCGCATCAAGTTCCCCATGAAGCGAGTTGGGGCACGCGGCGAAGGCAAGTGGCAGCGCATCAGCTGGGACGAGGCCATCAACACGATCGCCCAGCGCTTGATGGAGATCCGGGACAAGTACGGCTCGAAGGCGTTCGGCTTCTTTCCCGGGAGCGGCAACTACGGTGCGGTCAACGGCGGGTACGGCTACGGCCTCAACGTCTTCATGAACCTGTTCGAGGCGACAAGTGTCGGGCTCGCGGTCGATACGGCGATGCCTCTCGGCCAGACCCAGGTGGGCACGATGTCCGGATTCGTCGGCGGCAACGAGCCGCTCGACATGAGCAACGCCGGCCTGATCATCGCCTGGGGCTCAAACATGACGGAGAGCCAGATCCACAACTGGCACTTCGCGGCCGATGCGAAGGACGGCGGCGCCAAGCTCGTCGTCATCGACCCGAACTACTCGATCCTGGCCTCGAAGGCCGATCGGTGGATCGCCCCGCGGCCGGGGTCAGACCCTGCCCTTGGCCTCTCCATCCTCAACGTCATCATCACCGAGAAGCTCTACAACGCACCCTTCATGAGGGATCACACCACGCTTCCATTCCTGGTCAAGAGCACGGACGGGACGTTCGCGCGCGCGGCCGACGGCAAGACCCAGCTCGTCTGGGACAAGGCGACCAACTCCGCGGTCCCGTTCAGCCAATCCAGCGATCCCGCGTTCGAGGGGAGTTACGTCGTCGACGGGGTGAGCGTGAAGCCCGCCTTCCAGCTCCTGGCGGATCGGGTGGGGGACTGGAGTCCGGAGGCGGCGCAGGCGTACACGCAGGTCAACCCCGACGACGTCCGCTGGCTCGCTCGCCAGTACGCGGCGACCCGCAAGACGTTCGTCTATCCGGGGTTTGGGATCGACCGCTGGGAGAACGCCCACCAGAACGGACGCACCATCGGGACGATGGTCGCCCTGACCGGCAACATCGGTGAGCCGGGCGCGGGGACAGGCGCGATGGGTGGAGCGGCCTTCTTCCTCGTCTTCTACGGTGCCTACGGGCTCTTCGCCCCGACCGGGACGTTCGCCGCGTCGCTGAACGGCTGGATGGCCTACGACGCCATCGATACCGGCAAGACGAAGATGCTCGTTCCACTCGACGGCACGAATCCGGCGAAGGGTGTGACCAGGGAACCGGTCGAAGTCCCCTGGCCCCTGAAGGCGCTCTGGTTCACCCAGATCAACATCAGCAACCTCCAGGAAAGCAACCGCTTCATCAGCCTGCTCAAGGACGAAAACAAGCTCGAGTTCGTCGTCGTCACCGACAGCCTTCCGACCGACACCGTCCGCTACGCCGATATCGTCCTGCCCGGCACGCACTGGCTCGAGAACGACGACCTTGTCGGCGGCCTCCATCCGTACATGTTCCGCCACGAGCGAGCGATCGAGCCGCAATGGGAGGCGCGGTCGGACTACGACATCTTCAAGGCTCTCGCCGGCAAGTTCGGCTGGGAGCAGCACTTCGCGGGGGATCAGAAACAGGTCGCCGAGAACGTCGTCGTGGGGCTGGGCAAACTCCTCGGCGCTTCGGCCGACGCGGTGCTCGAATCGTATCGAACGACCGGCGCAGCCCGGTTCTCACCTCCCGACTTCGTGAGCAACGCGGACTTGAAGTTCCCGACGCCGACCGGCAGGTTGGAGCCCTACTCCGAGCGCGTCGTCGTGAACTACCCGTACTCCGGTTGGATCCCGACCTCAACCGGCGAGGATCCGCTGCCCGCCTGGGAGGCGCCGGGCGAGGCCTGGCACGAGAACGTCCTGGCCCAGAAATACCCGCTCGCGTACATGCAGGAGCACTCGCGCTTCCGCGTCCACACCACCTATTGGGACCAGCCCTGGCTGCGTGAGCTCAACCCGGAGCCCTACGTGGAGATCAACCCGCAGGACGCCCGACCGCGAGGCATCAGCCACGGCGACTACGTGGAGATCTTCAACGACCGGGGCACAACAGTGGCCAAGGCGCGCGTGACCGGGCGCATCCGGCCCGGCATGGTCAACCTCCCCAAGGGGTGGCAGCGGCACCAGACGAAGAACGACTCCGGTTACTCGGATCTCACCAAGAACTGGACCAACCGGCTCTCGGCCAACGGCGCGTATTTCGACGCCCTCGTCGACGTACGCAAGGTGACGCTCTAGGAGGATGGTGATGGACACACACGAGAGCGCCACGATGGCCACGATGGCGGCCTCGACCGGCACCGGCGCGAAGCGCTGGGGCATGGTGATCAACCTCGACCGGTGCATCGGGTGCTGGACCTGTGCGGTCGCCTGCAAGTCGAACAACGATGTCGGCGAAGGACTCTGGTGGAACCGGATCCTGACCCTGGGCAGCGGCCAGATGGACGTGCCGGTGGGGGAGTACCCGAACCTGACGCTCGCCTATCAACCCACCAGCTGCATGCACTGTGACAACCCGCCGTGCGTCAAGGTCTGCCCCGTCAGCGCGACGTTCAAGCGCGAGGACGGGATCGTCATGATCGACTACGACCGCTGCATCGGCTGCCGGTACTGCATGGTCGCCTGTCCGTACAACGTGCGCCAGTTCAACTGGGAGACCCCCACGCAGATCCCCGCCAACGAGGGCGGCGGGTGGCTGGCCGGCGGGGTGGCCGACCCGAATGCGACGGGCTACCACGTGGGCGACGCGCTCAAGCCGCCCCGTCCCGTCGGCGTGGTCGAGAAGTGCGACTTCTGCTACCAGCGCGTGGACGCCGGCGAGCAGCCCTTCTGCGTCGAGGTCTGCCCGTCGCGCGCCCGCTTCTTCGGCGACCTGAACGATCCATCCAGCGAGGTGTCCGACCTCATCCGCTCGCAGCCCACCTTCCGCGTGCTCGAGGAGCTCGGGACGGAACCAAGCGTCTACTACATCCCGCCGCGCAACCCACCGGCCATTCAGGACCCGTCGCTTGATCCGGAGCGTCGGCAGCTCGAGGGGACGCCTGCGCCGAGTGCCGCGGCGTGGGCGGGGCAGGCGCCGAGTGTGGATCGACGCGCGGTGGCGCGCGCCGGGTCGAAGTTGGAGGGCGAGTAAATGGCCGTTCGGACTGAGCGCCCGCTGGCGTCCGCCACGGCCCGGCCGGGACCAGCCTTCCTGGGCCTCCTGGCCGTGCTGTTCGTGATCTTCCTCGGCGGCATGGCCGCCTGGGGCTACCAGCTCAGCCATGGTCTGATCGTCACCGGCATGCGGGACGTGCAGATCTGGGGGCTGTACATCACCTGTTTCATGCTGTTCGTGGGCCTCTCGGCTGGCGGCCTCATCGTCGCCTCGGCAGGCACCATGTTCGGCGTCCGCCGGCTGGCCCCGCTGGCCCCGTTGGCCATCTGGACCTCGCTCGTGACGGTGGCGATGGCCGCGTTCCTCATCCTGCCGGACATGGGCCATCCGGAACGGCTGCTCAACCTCGTGTTCGACGCGCACCTCACTTCACCGCTCGTGTGGGACGTCGCAGTCATCGTCCTCTACGGTCTGCTTTCGCTTGTCTACCTCTGGCTGCACCTGCGTCCCACGCTCGCCGCCCAGGGCAACCCCCTTGCATTGACGAGGGGGCCGCTCGATGCGACTGCCCGCCGTCGCAACGAACGGATCGTCCAGGGCTTGGCGTTCGTGGCGCTGCCGGTAGCCATCGCGGTGCATTCGGTGACGGCGTGGATCTTCGGCCTCCAGCCCTCGCACCCGTACTGGTCGACCGCGATTCTGGCGCCGTTGTTCATCACCTCGGCCCTCGTCTCGGGCCTCGGGCTGCTGCTGGTGGTCCTCCTGCTCGCCCGGCGCGCTGGCTTCCTGGATCTCGCCGGCGACACCGTGAGCTGGCTCGCCGGCCTGCTCGGCGTCTTCATCGCGGCCGACCTCTTCATGCTGTTCGCCGACTACCTGACCACGATGTTCCCCGGCAACGCCACCGACACCCAGCCCCTGCAACTGCTCCTCTCGGGCCCCTATGCGTGGGTCCTCTGGGGGGAGATCGTCCTCATGGTCGTCGCCTTTGCTCTCGTGTTCACGCGCCAGATGCGGGAGCGACCGCTGATCGTGGGGACCGCGGGCGCCCTGACCGTGCTCGCTACCTTTCTGTACCGGTTGGGCATGGTGCTCGCCGGCTTTCGCACTCCGCTGCTCGAGCTCGCCCCGGGCGTCGCGACGGGTCAGGTGACTGCCACGACGGTATCGGGCATCCCGACCGCCGCACCCTTCGCCATGGTGAGCACGTATGCGCCCACGTGGGTGGAGTACGCGGTGATCGGCGGCATCCTCGCGCTCTGGTTGCTGCTGCTCCTGGTCGGGGCCCGCTGGCTTCCCCTGCGCGCGTACGCTGCGCAGGTGGAGGACGAGGAGGGAGCGTAGCCGACCAGACCGGCAATACGTGGGACCGTCACGGCCGGCCCGCCCACCCTGGCATCCCGGCCGTGACGTGCATCTTCGCCCTGAGGGGGCCCCGAAGCCATGCCACATCCCGACCGCGACATTCGGCCCCGAGGCGCTGCCGCGCGATCGGAGGTTGAGGCGCGATCGAACGACCATCCCATGCTCCGCGCGGCGCCCCTCGCGGCGGCGCGCGCCCTTCTGCTCGGCCGCGTTGCGCCGTTGCCGGCCACGAGCGTTCCCCTCGCGGCCGCCCACGGGAGGATCCTGGCCAGCGACGTGCGGGCGCCACGCGCGGTTCCGGCGTTCGATAACAGCGCGATGGATGGGTACGCAGTACGGCTCGCGATGATGGAGCCTGCCGGCGTCGGGTGGCGCGTCCCGCTCAGCGAGGTGACACCTATCTGCACCGGGCAACCCGTGCCACGAGGCGTCGACGCAGTCGTCCCACTCGAACGCGTCCGGGTCACGGGCTCATGGCTCGAGATCGACGGCGCGACGCAGCCGGGCGACCACATCCGTCCCGCGGGCGAGGAGTTTCGCGCCGGCGAGGTGGCCCTGTCGCGTGGCTCGTTGCTCTCTCCTGCCGCCCTGGGTCTGCTCTCCCTCCTCGGTTGCACGATGGTCGACGTGGTTCCCGCGCCGCGTGTCGCAATCCTGGTGACCGGCGACGAGGTCGTGGCTGCCGGCTCGCCGCTCCATCAGGGACAGGTCTACGATGCCAACGGCCCGCTGCTGGGGGGCCTGGTTGCGGAGGCCGGAGGGAGGCTGGTCGCACGTGAGCATGCACCCGACGACGCTGCGCTGATCGGGGCCGCGACATCGCGGCTTGCCGCCGACAGCGACCTTGTCTGCACGAGCGGCGGCGCGTCGATCAGCAGCCGAGACCACATGTTCGCGACGCTCGCCGCCAGAGGCGACGTCCTGGTGCGTGAACTCATGATCAAACCCGGACGTCCGACCACGCTGGCGGTCGTCAGTGGCACACCGGTCGTCTCGCTTCCGGGCAATCCGTTCGCCCTGCTCGTCGGTTTCGAGGCCATCGCCCGACCGGCACTGCTTCGTCTCGCCGGGCGCCAGGCCGTCACCCGGGAACAGCGCACGATTCCCGCAGCCACCGACATTGTCCGGGCAGGCGGCCGATTCGAGTTTCTGCCCGTTCGGATCGAGCTCGGGAGCGCAGGACCGCTCGCCTGGCCCCTCGAACACCGCGGTTCCGCGATGCTCGGTGGGATCGCAGGAAGTGGCTACGTCGCGCTGATACCGCCCGAGGTGGGAACTGTCCGGGCAGGTGAGCCACTCACCGTCGAGCGGTGGTCTGCGGACTAGCCGCGGAGAACCGCGACGCGGACATTCGTGAAACAACGTGGAGGCTTTTGAATGCCGGAGGCACTCGACCGGTTGGCGGCGAAGCTCGAATCGCGGCTCGGTCAACCGGATGCGCACCTGCACCTGAGCGCAGAGGACAGGACCGCGATCCTCGAGCTCACGGCGGTGGTCGCGCACGGCAGCGAGCGGACGAATGCGCCGCTGGCCGCGTTCCTGGTCGGGCGGTACACGGCGTTGCGCGGGACCGGTCAGCCAATTGATGCGCTCCTCGCGGACGCGCTGGCGGATGCTCGCGAGGTCTTCGGATGAGTCCCATCAGCGGCAGCGAAACTGATGACGAGCATGGGGCGGACTCCAGCGGGCTCCGGAGGGCGACGGAACTGCTGACGGGGACCGCGGGACGGCGCGGTCTCGGGTGGGGCACCCTGTCTGTGGCGCTCGAGTACCCGACCGCCGGACTCGCGGAGGCCCTGCGGTCCGGGGCACTCGCCAGCGACCTTGAGGCAGCCATCGCCTGGCTCGATCGGGATGGCGACCGTTTCGTCGCCCCCCTTGCGACGCTGCGCGACGCTGGTCGGGAGGGCGCAAACGACGCCCCGGACGAGGTGCTGACGCGTCTGGAGATCGAGTACACGCGGCTGTTCGTGGGTCCGGGTCCAGTCCCTGTGTCGCCGTACGGATCCGTGTACCGCGACCGGGACCCCGTGTCGGGGAGGCCAACCCTGGCCGGGCCATCAACGCGGGCCGTGGAAGCCCTGTACGCGCACTACGACCTGCGACCCTCCGCTCAACGGCGGGACATGCCCGATCACGTAGCTACCGAGCTCGAGTTCATGTACGTGCTCTGCCGCAGGGAGCGCGACGCATGGGCCACGAAGGACGCGGCACAGGGCAAGGAACTCCGGCGGGCGCAGCAGGCGTTCGTCGCCGAGCACCTGCGGCCCTGGCTGCCGGATTTCTGCCAACGGCTAGCCGCCGCGGCGCGGGAGCCACTGTACGCCGCAATCGCCGGCTTCCTCAGCGCGTATCTGCTGGTCGAGTCCGGCACCGCGTATGCACACTCGCTGCAGGGCGTGTTCGCCGCGCCCTCGGGCGCGGGATCCGCCCGGCGGTAGGCGTGTGAGCATGTCGCCGCCCCGAGATCGCACGCTGGTCGCTGTCTGCTCGGACCTTGTCGAGGACGATCCCCCCGGACGGGTGGCTCCGGAGCCCATGGGCGGTCATCCGCAGGAGATGGTCGTGGGGGTAGTCCCGGGGCTATGTCGCCGACCAGACCTGGCGGCCGAGGCGGTCCGCAGTGTGGGGGCCCACAGCGCCGTCGTCGTGGTCTGCGGTGGCGGAGCTGACCTCGCCGCCTACCGGGGATGGATGCGCGACGAGACAGGTCCTGTCCCCGTCGAAGCCATCTACGCCGGCCCGGCGGCACCGCGCTGGCCCTGGCTGACTGGTCCGCGGACAGCGGTGGCCCGGGCGGTGCTGGCGGGAAAGGTCGCGAGGGTGCGGGTCCATCCCCGCATCGCCGGTGGCACCGTCCGCCCGACCGAGGTTGGGCTGCTGGACGTTGTGCGGGGCGGGCTGGGTCCGCCACCGGCGTCGGCCGCGATCAACCAAGCCCAGTGCCTCGGGTCGCATTGCCAGCTTTGCCTGCTGTCCTGCCATCCTGGGGCGCTTCGTGCCGGTCCGTCGGGTCGCGCGGAGGTAGGTGCGCGAGCCTGCGACGGATGCGGCGCGTGTGCGGTGGTGTGTCCCGCTGGGGCGATCAGCGTGTCAGGCGTTTCCCTCGCTGCCATTTCCGACGAGATGGGTGCGATCCTCGCCACCCTTGCGCCGTCACCTGAGCATGGTCCCGGCCGGTATGGCGTTCTCCTCCACTGCAGCACCCATTCCGAGGACGACTCGCGGCTCCAGTGGGAGGTGCCAGCAGACTGGGTTGTGCTGGCGGTGCCCTGTGTGACCATGGTCCAGCCCGGATGGTTGCTCGCGCTGCTCGCCCGGGGCGCCGATGCGGTCGGCGTTCTCGCGTGCTCGCATGCTGATGGCCAGATGCGCGGGTATGTCATCCGCGACCGCGTCGAGTTCTCTCAGCACGTGCTGCACGCGCTGGGCGACGTTCACGCCGACCGGCGCGTGTGGGTCAATGGCGCGGTCGCGCCTCACGGCAGCCAGGCACTGCCGAAGCTCCCGGATCTCGAGCCGCTCGTGCCGAGGCGCGCGGACCTCGGCCGGAGAGTCCCGCTGACGGAGCCCGCAGCGACCGCGGACGCTATCCGCCTCTTCGCGTCCGAGATGGGTACGAGCATGGCCTGGTCGATCACACATCGTGCATCGCCTGCTGGGACCGTCGAACTCGACGTCGACAAGTGCACGGTCTGCGGGGCGTGCGCGCGCGCGTGTCCAACGAACGCGCTGTCGATCGACCATGGCGGGGGGGGATGGGTCATGAGCTGGGATGGCGCGTCCTGCGTTCCCTGCGGATTCTGTGGCGCCGTCTGCCCCGAGGGGGCCATCCGGGTTGATTCGCGGACGGACGCGACGCTGTTGCAGGTCGGCCGCACTGTCCTGCTGCACGATACGACACCCGTCTGCCCCAGGTGCGGCCGGCCCATGGCGAATCCCGCGATGGCAGACCGACTCCGCGAGCGGCTCGGCGTCGATGGCATCTTCCTCGACGCGGGCGTCCCCCGCTGTCCCGAATGCGACGCCGATGTCGTCACGCAGGTACCTCTGCAGCCGCGGCTGAGAGTCAGGCCAGCCGGTCCGTAGGGTCGCGTGGGAGAGTCAGTGCCCGCGTTTCGAACGGTGGAAGTCGCGGCCATCGGCGTCGATGCTCCGGCAGGCGCCGGCTGCCTTCGGACCTTCGTGTCGACGACTGCTTCCGTGCACGATCGGGGCGACGCCGAGCCCAGGGAGGTGGAGCGGGCCAGCCACCCGACCACACCGACGAGTCGCCGCACCCCTGCAGCCCGGGGATCCGGATGTCCAGGACCGCGCGTCAACGGACGCCGGGGCCCGCTCGCGACAGCGCTCAGCTCGCGGCATCGGCTTCCCGCCGCACGATGACCGATGGATGACGTCGCGCCTCGGCGAGGTGCGCGGCCGCCCGCGGGTCCGGGAGGAACGCGCGGAGGGCGCGCACGGCCGCGGCCGCGCGGTACGGGTCGTCGATCCGCGCCGCCATGCGCCCGAGGGGCTCGATGGCCCCGGGCGTCCGGCGGGCGGCGAGCGCGTCGGCGGCGCGGATCGCGGTCGCCCCATCGGGATGCCCGAGCGCCCACACGAGGCGGGCATCGAAGTCACGCGACGTCTCAAGCGGCGCATCGCAGCGCAGGCACACATCGGCGTCCCACTCGTTCATCGCGTAGCACGCGGGGCAGAAGCGGGTGGGCCGTTCTCCTCGCACCCCCCGGCGCCCCTCCGATCGCTTCGCCTGCGGTCCGTTCACGATCCACCTCTCGCCCAAGGTAGAAGCCGTCAGCGGATGCGGGTCGTCGCGAGCGCGACGGGCGGGCTTCATCGCCGGTGACCGGAGTCTGGTCGAGGCGCCGGCCGGAGCCTCTGTCACCCGGTCGGAGCCGACGGTTGTCGCACGCGAGCTTCTCGCGTGATTCGGTTGCCCGACGCATCGTACGGCGCGTCCGATTCCGGTGCCGATCAGGCCGCGCGCTACACTGGCGCTCGGCGATGAGGCTCGCCAGTCCGGGGCGACCCGGCGAATCCGCGGTGCGCTGACAGCCTCTGCACTCGATCGTGCGGAGGCGCCATGCGAACCGGCATCCTCGATCCAACCCCACCCGGCACAGCCCTCTCGTCGGCCGGCCCTCGAGTTGCCCGAGCCAGGGCGGCGCGGCGTCGCGCGGCGCTGGCTCGTCGCCGGCGGCTCGTGCCGGTGGTTTCCGCACCCGCCCTGCCGGCGCGGCAGAGGCCGCGCGCGGCCGGCTCTCGTGGGCTCTCCGATGCCGAGATCGAGCGGCAGCTCGAGCACCTCGCGCGTGTGCTCGTGCGAACCATGCGTGCGGTCCCGATGCCCGGGGTGGCGCCACTCCGGCGTCGCGACTTGCTGTTGATCGCCGGGATCGTCGTGGCCGAGGCGCTCGTCGTCCTCCTGTTCGGCTGGGCGGCGCGATGAGTGCAGGCAAGCCGGGGCGGGATGCCTCGTCTGAGCCGCGGAGCACGGAATCCGAGGCGGCTCCCGCCCGGCCCGGCCGGTCCAGGCGCCATGTCCCGGGAACAGTGACGCTGCTCGCGGTCGGTCCCCAGGGCTGGGCGGTTGCCGAGCGCCGGATCGACCACCCGACCCCGATGATCGTCGCGGAGGTCGCAGATCAACTGCGGGCGGCGGTCCGCTCGGACACCGGGTGGTTGCCGACGATCCTCGTGCTGGACGAGACGGGGGCGGACGTGAGCCGGCGCTATCCGGTCGACTGAAGGCGCTGCCGGCGCGGTTGCGCACCGGCAGCTCTCCCCGCTCGATCAATCGGCGAGCGGCATCATCAGTCGTCGAAATGTCCGCAGGCTGTTGACCTCCCGTCCGAGGAGGACGGTCACCGCCCCACTCTGCGCAAGCTCATCGAGGCCCGCGCCGTCCACGACGCGCCAACCGTCTTCGCCAAAGCGGTCCAGGGCCGCCAAGAGCTCGTGTCCGGTGCCGCTCGCACCGACGCGCACGCGCTCGATTCTGTACTCGTAGCGTTCCATGCTCTATACCCCTGAAGCATCCGTTGCTGATCGCGCCGAAGGCGCCGGTCCAAAGGCATGCGTATCGAGTGCATGCCTATCGAGAGAGGGCGGGCCCGGGGCACCTGTCGGGGCCAACCCCGGGCCCATGTATGGGATGTGGCGCGTCAACGTCCCGAGGCGTCCTCGCCACTGTCACCCTGCGTCACGCAACCTCGTCGTCGACGTCATAGACGTTGTCGACAACGCGCGGCGGAACGAGGGGCTCCCGCCCGCCGATTCCGGGCGCCCAGCGCTGCCCGCCACTGTCGGCGACACCGCGGCCTGAGTACCCGTGCGGGCCGTCGGAGGCGAGGCGCTCCGAATAGGCCATCTGACCATCCGTCGGCGCGCTCTCGCCGGCCCACTGGAACTTCGTCCATTGCGACACGTCGGGCTCGGCCGACGTGTCGAGCCCGGGAAGCTCGCCCGCCCATTGCGTACGATCCCACGCGATCCGCCGAAGATCCATTCCGCGAAACCTCCTGCGCCCTGGCCGAAGTCGCGGCCGGGGAACGTCCGCCCGCTGCGGCGACGCCGCAGCGCGCTATGGCATGGGCGCAGGCGCACAGGAATCAAGACGGCTCCTGGAGCCATTGCCCCAGAAGCCATCACCCATCAGGTGGGGTTTGGACGCGAGCTTCATCGCGTAGCCCTTCGGCCGCCGCGTACCATAGACCGGCACCACCGGACTGTCAAGACGGCCACAGGTGTGGACGGCCACAGGCGCAACGGCCCCGGTCCTGCATCGTTCGGTGGCTGCTTCTCTTCGCGTTCCTCTCGCTGCATCTCGTCCCGGACCTCCTGCCCGGATCTGGGCCGCCGACGATCTCATCCTGGCGGCAACGATCGTCCGCTGGTGCGGACGGCGCGGGTCTGACAACGGCGTCACGCCCCTGACTGGCATCGTTGGTCGGCGTTTGCCGGATGGAACCGGTCTGGGATAGACTCCCGGCTCGACGGCGATGGAGCCTCGCCGCGGCCCGTGATGGTCCGGACCGAAACCGCAGCGCGCTGCTGATAGCTCCTCCCCGACACGGTCGGGTCGAAGGACTGCAGTCGCACTGCGGAGGCATAGGTGAGTCTCGTCGCCCAGCAGGCGTGCCAGGTTCTGTTCGTCCTGGTGGCGTCCCCGCTCGTTCCCGGCGTGATCGACCGCGCGAAACACATCGTCCAGTCGAAGCGTGGCCCGAGCATCTTCCAGCCATATCGCGACCTCGCCCGGCTGCTGCGGAAGGGCAGCATCGTGCCCGAGGACTCGTCGTGGCTCTTCCGGGCCGCGCCCTACGCGGCATTCATCACGCCCCTCGCCGTCGCGATGCTGATCCCGGTGCTCACGTCGTATCCTCTGCCGTTCGCGTTCATGGGGGACATGCTCTCCGGGGGCTTCATCCTCGGGCTCGGAAGCCTGCTCACCTCGATCGGCGCGCTCGACTCCGGGAGCGTCTACGCCGGGATGGGCAGCAGCAGATCGCGTGTCGTCTCCACGCTCGCCGAGCCGACTGTCCTGCTCGTGCTGTTCGGCGTGACCCTCTTCGCCCACGCCACGATCCCGTTCGTCGTGAACCAGACGCTGGCCGGCCCGACCCTGCTGCTCTCGGCGTCGCACTGGATGCTCGCGGGCGCTCTGCTCATGGTGATCCTGGCCGAGAGTGGGCGGATCCCCGTCGACAACCCTTCGAGTTCGTACGAGCTCTCGATGATCGAGCACTCGCGAACGTTCGAGTACTCGGGACGGTGGCTGGCGCTGCTGCAGTGGGGCGGACAGATGCGCACGTTCGTCCTGCTGACGATCCTGCTGAACGTGCTCACGGTGCCATGGGGTCTCGTGCCTGAGGGGGCTGCCAGCGCCGGCACGCTGATCCTTGCGGCTGCCGCGCTGCTCGGCAAGATGGCGGTGGTTGCGGCGGCGATCGTCGTGATCGAGTCGACCGTCGCCAAGTGGCGGTTCTTCCGGATCCCGGAGTACCTCGGCGTCTCGCTGCTGTTGGCAGCACTCGGCACGATCGCTGCGTACGCGACGGGAGTCGCGGCATGACCCTCCAGGCGCTCCAGATGCTCGAGGCCCTGCTCCTCCTGGCGACGCTGCGGACGGTGGGAGCCCACCGCCTCGCGGACTACATCGGCGGGTTCATCCTGCAGTCCGTGGTGCTGGCGGCGCTCGCCGTCCTGCTCGCTGCGAGTTCCGGCGCCGCCGACCTGGTAGTCGTCGCCGCCATGACGCTGGGCGCCAAGGTGTACCTGGTGCCGCGGATCCTGCGCCGCGTCGCAGCCGAGCTCCCCGTGGAACGGGGCGTGCGTTCGATGCTCGGGTTGCCTGCCTCGATCCTCGCTGCGATCGGGCTGTCGGTGCTGGCATTCCTCGGGACCTCCACCCTGGCCGAATCCGTCGGAGCGCAGGCCGGCTCGTTCGGCGTGTCGCTCAGCATGGTGCTGATCGGGCTGTTCCTGATCACGGTTCGCCGCCACGTCGTGGCGCAGCTGGTGGGGCTGCTCACGATGGAGAACGGGACGTTCGCGGGCACGCTCGCGCTCGCGCCCCGCATGCCGTGGGTCATCGAGTTCGCGATCCTCCTCGACATCCTCGTCGCGGTCGTCGTGATGGGCCTGCTCATAACGCTGATCCACCGCGAGGTCGCGACCGCGGACACCGCCGCCCTGCGGCAACTCCGGGGGTAGGAACGTTGATGATCCTGTTGCTGGCGATCGCCTCGATCGCGGCGGTCGCATCGTTTGTCGTTCCCCGGCGCGTCGCCGAAGTCGGCACCGTCGTGGCCACTCTGGCGGAGCTGGCCTGCGCGCTGCAGCTCAGCGCGCAGGTGCTGGCGTCGGGACGCATCGTCGAGCTCGACGACTGGCTCGCGGCCGACGGTCTCTCGGCGGTCGTGACGCTGATCACGGCGTTCGTCGGGGCGGCCGCCGCGATCTACTCGGTCGGGTATCTCCGCGAGGACATGCGCGAACGGGACCTCGACACGGGTTCCGCCCTCGCCGACCAGCGGCGGTACTACGGGCTGTTCCACCTGTTCCTGCTGGCCATGTTCGTGGTGAGCCTGACCGACAACCTCGGGCTCATGTGGGTCGCGATCGAGGCGGCCACGCTGGCGTCGCTGTTCCTCGTGAGCTTCTACGGCACCCGAGAGGCCCTCGAGGCCGCCTGGAAGTACGTGCTGGTGGGATCGGTCGGGATCGCGCTCGCGTTGACCGGGACCGCCCTCGTCTATACGGCCGGCATCCGTGCGCTGGGCTCGTCGTACGACATGGTCTGGACCCGGATGGAGGCCGTCGCACCGCGTCTCGACGGCTCGATCATGCTGCTCGCGTTCGTCTTCCTGTTGATCGGCTACGGGACGAAGGCGGCGCTCGCGCCGATGCACACGTGGCTGCCGGATGCGCACAGCGAGGCACCGAGCCCGATCAGCGCGCTCCTCAGCGGCGTGCTCGTCACGGTCGCCATGTACGCGATCCTGCGCTTCTACGCGATCGCGGTTCCATCCGCGGGGCGGACGGGGATCGACGTACTGCTGCTCGGTTTCGGGCTGCTGTCGTTGCTCGTCGGCACCGGGTTCGTGCTGCGCCAGAGCGACTACAAGCGGCTCCTCGCGTACTCGAGCGTGGAGCAGATGGGCCTCGTCAGCATCGCGATCGCGTTCGGCGGACCGCTCGGCCTGTACGCCGCGATTCTCCAGATGATCGGCCACGCGCTCGCGAAGTCCCTGGCGTTCTTCGCCTCGGGACACGTGCTGCTGCGCTACGAGACGCGTGAGGTCGACAAGGTGTCCGGAGCATTGCGGGCGCTGCCGTACAGCGGCGCCGCCCTGCTCCTCGGGGCGCTCGCGCTCTCCGGCGCTCCCCCGTTCGGCTTGTTTCCCAGCGAGGTGGCGATCGTGACGGCCGGGATCCGGGTCGGGCTGTGGCCGGCGGTTCTGGTGGTCGCCGCGTGCCTCGCGATCGTCTTTGTGGCCATCGTGGGAACGCTTGCCCGCATGCTGTTCGGGCGGCCGCCGTCCGACGTTCGGCGAGGGGAAGGCCCGTTGCTGGGTCTGGTCTCCCTCGCGGGCGTGGGGAGCATGCTCCTCGTGCTGGGCGTGTGGATCCCGGGTCCGCTCGACCAGCTGGTCCGTGCCGCGGTCGCGGCCATTGGCGGAGGGCAGGCGTGATGCTGCATCCAGACGCCGATCCCGCACGCGTCCGGGGGCACAGCCGGGGCGGCGGCGCCACGTCGTTCTCGCGCATTGAACCGCTCGCCGGCGCGATCCCGGTCTCGGCGACCGCCGAGCTCGAGCTCGAGGGCCTTGCCATCGCCGAATGGCCGGATCGCGTGCGTCGGCAGACACACCGCGAGAGCGTGATGTTCGCCGACCTGTTCGGTACCGCGGATCCCGACGGCGGCGTCTCGCTGACGCTTCTCCTCAGCCTGCCGGACGGAGGGCGCTGGCTGGCGCTCCGCGACCGGATCGAGGCAGAGAGCACCTATCCGAGTCTTGTCGCCGGCGGCTTTCCCGCCGCCGAGTGGTACGAGCGCGAGATGCTCGGCTCGCTCGGCATCCACCCGGTCGGGCACCCCCATCCGGAGTCCCTGCTGCGGGGCGCGGCGCTCGCGAGCGCCGACATGGCGCGGTTCGCACCGCTTCCGGCGGGCGGGCACGTGGTCGACTTCCCGCTGGGTCCCGTCCGATCGGGCATCGTCGAGTCCGGCCACTACGGGATTCGCACCGTCGGCGAGGAGATCGTCGACCTGCGCCTCCAGCTCGGGTTCAAGCACCGCGGCGTCGAGCAGATGCTGGCGGCGGTCGCGTGGCCCCTGGCGCCGCGCGTCGCGGAACGGATCAGCGGCACGGACGGCGTGGCACATTCGATGGCCGCGGCCGGCGCGCTCGAGCGGCTCCTCGGAGTCGACGTCCCGCTCCGCGCCCGCCAGCTGCGCTCGCTGTTCGGCGAGCTCGAGCGCCTCTACAACCACGCTGGATACCAGGCGGACCTGTGTGGGGCGACGGGGCTCGCGGTGGCACAGGCTCAGTTCGACATCCTGAAGGAGCAGATCCTGCGGCTCGCCGCGCGGATCGCCGGCCACCGATACCTGTTCGGGACGATCGTGGTCGGCGGCGTCGCGGACGACCTCGACGACGCGGCGCTGAACGACGTGCGGGACACCGTCCGGCCAGTACGTGACGCGTTCGAGGCGCTGATCGATCTGGTGGCCACGTCATCCTCCCACCAGGATCGGCTCCAGACGACCGGCCGCCTCACGCTCGAGGAGGCGACTCGGTACGCCGTGGTCGGGCCGGTTGCGCGCGCCTCGGGCCTGGCCGTCGACGCGCGCCGGGACCACCCCTACGCGGCGTACGACGCGCTCCGACCAACGCTCCATGTGGTCGATGGCGGAGACGCGGCCGCCCGCTCGCAGGTCCGCCTGGAGGAGGGCCTGGCGTCGGCAGACCTCGTGCTGGACCTCGTCGAGGAGCTGCGCGAATCGGCGCCGCTGCCCGCCCTGCCGTCACCTGCCTCGCGCACGCTCCCTGGGGACACGGTCGGCTTCGGATGGGCCGAAGGAGCACGCGGGACCGAGCTCCACTGGGTCGAAACAGACCGGGCGGGTGCGATCGGACGCTACCGCGTCCGCAGTGCTTCGTTCGCCTGCTGGCAGGCATTCGCGCGTTGCGTGCCCGGCGACAACATCCTCACCGACTTCCCGATCATCGAGCAGAGCTTCGGGCTCTCGTTCGCGGGCAGCGATCGATGAGACCAGCGAGGACGTTCGCATGCAACTGACCTGGCTCTGGCGCGGCCTCCGCACCGGTGTCCTGACCACTCGCTATCCAAGACGGCCCGAGAGGATGCCGGACGGGTGGCGCGGGACGGCCGTCCTGCAGCGCGACCAGTGCGTCGTCGAGGGCGCTCCTCCGTCATGCGTGACCGTGTGCCTTCCGCGCGCGCTGTCCGTCGAGGAGACCGGCGGTGATCGCCGGCTGCGCCTCGACCACGCCGCCTGCATCGCCTGCGGGCTGTGCGTCGCGGCCTGCCCGCGCGGCGCGCTCTCGATCTCCAACGAGTTCGAGCTTGCGGCATCCTCTCGAGCGCGCCTCATCAGCGAGCATCGTCCGAAGGGAGACCGGGCGGCATGAGCAGGACGGGGTTCCAGCTTCCGCTGCTCCCGGGCCGGTCGCCGAGTGAACCGCCGGATACCCAGGATCGCACGCGCGCGCTGGAGGCGAAGGGCGCATCGGAGCAGGTTGGCGCTCGGGTCAGACGGCTGTTCGGCGGGTCGTTCCACCTGCGCCACGTCGACGCGGGCTCGTGCAACGCCTGCGAGTCGGAGCTGAAGGCACTCGCCAATCCCTACTACGACCTGCACCGGCTCGGGATCTTCATCGAGCCGTCGCCGCGTCACGCGGACGGCCTCATCGTGACCGGTCCGATCACCCTGCCCATGCGCGAGCCGCTCCTGCGCACCTACGAGGCGATGCCCGAGCCGCGCCTCGTGATCGCGGTCGGGACGTGCGCCTGCACCGGGGGGATCTTCGCCGGCAGCGAGCTCGTGGCCGGGCCGCTCGAACGTCTGCTGCCGGTCGACGTGTACATCCCGGGCTGCCCTCCCTCGCCGCTCACGCTGCTGCACGGGCTGCTGCTCGCGCTCGGCCGGGTTGAGGAGGCGCGGCGATGACTGGCATCCTGTTGCCCGCGATCCTCGGTCTCGACGTCGTCGCGATCGCCATCGCACTCGGTGTGCGTCCGCCCCTCGGCCGGCGGGTCGCACTCGGACTGCTGGCCATCGGCGGGATCCTGGCGGCGACGCTCGGAGGGTTCGTGCTCGCCGGGTCGGGCGGTCCCGGGTTCGTGCTCGACACGGGGCTTCCCACCGGGGCGCTGCACGTGTCGGTGGACCCCCTCGGAGCGCTGTTCCTCATCCTCGCCGGGCTCCTGACGGCCGCAGCCGCCGTGTACGCGGATGGCTACCTCGCACACACGGACGCGGGCGTGGTGCGCGCCCACGTGGCGGTGTTCGCACTGCTCGTAGCGGCAATCGTGTCCGTGCTGGTCGCCGCCGACGGCGTGGCCTTCCTGTTCGCGTGGGAGGTCCTCGCCTGGTCGGCCTACCTCGCCGTCATCCTCGACATCGACGACCCGCGCGTCGGCCGCGCCGCGTTCCTCATGCTGGCCGTGAGCGAGCTGGGGACCGCGGCGCTCCTCGCCGCGTTCGTCGTGCTCGGCGCCAACGGGTTCACGTTCCCCGCCATGATCGCGCGGGGCGAGGCGCTCGACGAGCCGGTCCGGTCGCTCGTGTTCTGGGCGCTCGTCCTCGGCTTCGGCGCGAAAGCCGGGATCATGCCGCTGCAGCTGTGGCTGCCGGAGGCGCACCCGGCCGCACCGAGCCACGTGTCGGCGCTGCTCTCGGCGATCATCGTCGAGCTCGGCCTCTACGGGATCGTGCGGTTCGCGTTCGCCGCGCTCCCCACTCCCGAGATCTGGTGGGGCCCGGCCCTGACGGCCCTCGGCGCCGTGACTGCCGCCGTCGCGATCCTCTGGGCGCTCCTGCAGAACGACATCAAGCGCGTGCTCGCGTACTCGACCATCGAGAACGTCGGCCTGATCGTGGCCGCCCTTGGGCTTTCGGAGACGTTTCGCGCGGCGGGCCTCGCCGTCCTCGCCGCGCTCGCACTGGTCGCGGCGCTGTACCACGTCTCGACGCACGCCTTCGGCAAGGGTGTCCTGTTCCTCGCCGCGGGATCGGTCGACCACGGGACCGGGACGCGGGACCTCGACCGGCTGGGAGGCCTCACGCGGCCGATGCCCGTCACGTCGGTGGCGATGCTGCTCGGTGTGCTGTCGGTGGCCGCGATCGCGCCGTTCGCGGGGTTCCTCAGCGAGTGGATGATCCTCGAGACGTTCCTCCAGAGCCCGGCCGTACCACTGCTCGGTTCCCGGCTGGTCCTGGTCGCGGCCGGCGCGGTGCTGGCGCTCACCGCTGCCACGGCCGTGCTCGCATTCGCGCGGCTGTTCGCGACCGGGTTCGTGGGTCGACCGAGGTCACGCGGCGCGCACGACGCCGTCGAGGCTCCCCGGTCCATGCGGTTCGGCATGGCGCTGCTGCTCGGGCCTCTCCTCGCGATCGGGGTGCTGCCGGCGCTCGCCCTGCCCCTCGTCGATCGCGCGGCCGCTGGCGTCGTCGGTCCCAGCGTGGCGATGCAGCTGATCCCGCCGCTGTTCGGCAACGCCGGTCCGTACGCCGCGCTCGTCGCGATCGGAGGTGCCACGTTCCGAGGCCTGCTGCCGGGCAACGGGCTCGTGATCATCCCCGCGCCTGGTCTCAGCACGATCGTCTCGCCGACCTACCTCGTGCTCTTCGAGGCCGGCTTCGTCGTCCTCACCGCGCTCGGCGTGCGGGCGATCCGGCGCCTCGGACGTGACCGCCGTGCCCCGGCTTGGGGCGGCGGGATGAGTTGGCGGCATCCTGCCGCGCAATACACGGCCACGGCCTACGCGAATCCGCTGCGGCTCATCTTCGCGGCCCTGTTCCGGTCGAAGGCACTGCTGAGCGTGCCGGACCCGGCGGCCAGCGGCGGGAGCGGGGCGCTCGAGTACGAGCAGCAGGCGCCGCCGCCGCTCGAGCGCGAGCTGTACGCGCCGCTGCTCCGGTCCGTGAGCTGGTTCGCCGACAAGTTCAAGGTGCTGCAGTCCGGCGACACGAACGCCTACGTCGGGTACATCCTGCTCGTCGTCGTGCTCATCGTGCTCCTTCGTGTCCTCTGACTCATGTACCGGCGGATCGTCGTGGGTCTCGACGGGTCGGCGGCCGCCGCGAGCGCCGCCGACTACGCCGCGTCGCTCGCGCTGCTCCAGCATGGTCGAGTCACGCTCGTCTCGGTCGCGGAATCGGTCGCCCGGTTCGTCGGAAGCCGCAATCAGGCTGCGCGAGGCGCCCGCGAGGCGGTCGTTCGCCTCGAGGAGGCGCAGCGTTCGGCGGTTCTCCGGACGCGCCGACGCGGCGTCGAGGTCGAGGCCGTGGTCCGTCGCGGCGTCCCACGCGAGGAACTGCTCAGGGCCGTCGAGACGTTCTCGGCCGATCTGCTCGTGGTCGGGCGGTCGACGGGACAATCCGGCGGCGGCCTCGGGTCCGACGCGGCGCACCTGTCCCGCGACGCGTCCTGCTCAGTCCTGTTGATCCCGGAAGCAGCCAGCGTACCTCCGGCGCGCATGGTCATCGGGTATGACGGGTCGCCCGCGGCGGCGCAGGCGCTCGAGGTCGGGCGATCGCTGGCGACGGCATACGGCGCGCGGCTCATCGTGGCCGTCGCGGCGCAGGCCGCCTCGGAGCCCTGGAGCCGGTCGGCGGGCCTGCCGGCCGCGGGCACGACGCAGCGTCGCATCTCCGTGGTCGAGCTGCGCGGCGAGCCGGCGCCGGCGATCCTCGAAGAGGCTCGCCGGGATGACGTGCAGCTGATCGTGCTCGGATCGACGGGCGTGCGGCACCCCTGGGGGCGAGACCTGGGCGGGACCGCGGCGCGGGTGGCCAGGGATGCCCGCGTTTCCGTCCTCATCGTCCGCCTTCCGACGATTGCCCGGACCGTCAGCGAGCTCATGCGGCGAGACGTCGAGACCGTGTCGCCGGACACGAAGGTCCGCGACTCCACCGCGCTGCTCCTGGAACGCGGCATCAAGAGCCTCCCCGTCATCGATGCCGACGGTCGTGTCGTCGGCATCGTCACGCTCGGCGACCTGCTCCGGCGCGCAGGCGTGTCGATGCGGCCGAGCTTCGTCGGTGGCATCGCGGAGGGGGGCATGGCGGAGTACCTGGGGGGGCTCGGCTCCCGCGACCGCACCGTCCGGGAGATCATGAGTCACCAGGTCGTCACCATCGAGCCAGAGCGGCCGGCCACCGAGGCTGTCGCGCTCCTCGGGAAGCATCGCGTCAAGCGACTTCCCGTCGTGGCGGCGGATGGGCGCCTGATCGGGATCGTCTCCCGTGCGGACCTCCTGCGCGGCGTCACCGGCATCGTGGAACACGACGACGTCACCATGCGCCGCGCGATCACCGGCACCATCGCCGCAGACATCATGCAGCACGCCGTGCCGACGGTCTCGACCGGCGCGTCACTCGAGGAGGCGGCTCGGGCAGTGCTCACGTCCTCAGTCGGTCGCGTTGCCGTGGTGGACGACCAGGAACGCGTCGCCGGCGTGATCTCGACACGGGACCTGCTGCCGCTCGCAACCGGGCACTCGTTCCGCCAGCTGCTCGACGCGCTCGGGCCGGCGGCCGCGCCGCGGGAGTCCTTCCTCGCGAGCCTTGGACGGCGGGCCGACGGCGCCCGGGCCATGGACCTGATGCGGCGGAACGTGATCACCGTCCCGCCGGACGCCTCGCTCGATCACGTGCTGCGCGTGATGATGACGCGTGGCCTGAAGCGGCTCCTGGTCGCCGATTCGTCGCGCCGGTTGGTCGGCGCCGTTGACCGGGCGGACATCATGCGGTGCATCGCGCCGGCGCTGGGTACCGAAACGAGGTAAGCGACTGCTGATCGTGAGCGACCTCCACGCGAACCTCGCCGCGCTCGGGCGCGTCGCGGACACGGCGGAGGCGGTCGTGTTCCTGGGCGACGCCGTCGACGACGGGCCGGACCCGGCCGCGGCGGTCGACTGGGTACGCCGGAGGGCGACATACGCGGTGCGGGGCAACCACGACGAGGCGGTCGGGAACGGGGGACCGACGGGCGCGGCGCCGGCCTGGGCGGACCTCGCGGAGGCGAGCGCGACCTACAGCGTGAACCTGGCCCGCTGGGGGTTCCAGCCGGCCCAAGACGATTGATCTCCACTCCGACCCGCTCACGTTCACAGCTCGTCCTGCACCGCGACCCCCGGCGCGCTCGCGATGCGCTCCCCGACCACCATCGCCAGGGCGCGTCGAGGAGCCGATTCCTCGCGCTCGTTGATGAGGCCGCGGCGCACGGCCTCGCGCTTCAGGGCATACGCGTGCAGGTCCTCGGAGAGTTCCTCGAGTCGCCCCAGTTCGTGCTCGAGGAGTGGGACGCGCGCGGCCTCGGGGACGTGCCGCAGCACGAGCTCGAGGTGCGGGAGACAGAGGCCCTGCCCGGCGCGGAGATCGCCTTGCTTCTCCGGAGCGGCCCAGTCGTTCGCGAGGTCGCGGGCGCGCCCGACGGCCGATGCTCGAAGCACGCGGCAGGCGGCGCACGCCGAGTGCTTCGCTCGCGTGCGGTGCGTGTCCGGGTCGCTCGCCTCGTCCGTCGGAGCTGCGCTCCCCCGCGCCGAGGCCTGTTCCGCGAGGGCGGCCGCAATCCGTTCGACCAGCGGGGCGTAGGCGAGCGCGAGCGTCAGTGGCGACGCGACCTGCTGGAACTGCCAGGTGTGAGCCGGACACAGGCCGCCAGCCGCGACGAACGCAGCACGGGCCGCCGGGTCCGCCGAGAGCTCGTACTGCCAACGGGCGAGGAACCCGAACAGTGCCTCCGCTTGCGCCGCGCACACCGCACACGCGAGTCCCGCACTCGGACCAGCGCGGCCGCGGCGGGGCCGCCGAGACGCGTCAGGAAGAGGCGCCGACAGCCGCGCGGTCGGCGCGATCGAGACCCAGGGTGTGGCCACCAGCCGGCGGGACCCGGCGAGCTCGTCGCGCGCGGCGACGACACGCGTGTGGACCGCCGACCAGGCGGCGTCCCGCTCGACACGGGCACCGGCGCCGCCGTCCGCGCGGTCCAGCGCCTCGAGGAGGCGGTCGAGGATGCCGCCCAGGAACGTCGGTCCCTGCTCCTCGGCGAGGAAACGGGTCAGCGTGATCTCGAACTCCGGCAGTCCGCTCACGTTCAGCACGCCGGTGTCGCCGCCCATGCGCGCGGCCAGCGCCTGCGATGCGGACAGTGCGTGCACAGGCACCTCGCCGTCGCCGAGCAGCAGCGCCAGCCGCGAACGGACGAACGCGAGCAGTTCGTCTCGTTCGTCCGGACCAACGAGATCGACCTTGTTGACGACCACGAGCAGCTTCCGCACGTGGGCGCGCACGGCGCGGAGAAAGCGCTCCTCGACCTCGCCGAGCGGCGCGTCGGCGCTCGTGACGAAGATGACGGCCGAGGCCTCGGGCAGGTACCGGAGCGTGGTCTGCGAGTTGGACTCATCCGACGATCCCACCCCGGGCGTATCGATGAACCACACGCCCCGCCGCAGCGCCGGGGACGGCACCTCGACGATCGCCTCCTCGAGATGCCGCTCGTTGCCCGGGTTGCCCCGTTCGGTGACGAAGTCCGCGAGCTGCCGGAGCGGGACCTCCTGCTGGAGCATTCGTCCCCGCCACCGGAGCAGCACTCGGTCGCGCGGTCCGTACGTCAGGCTCGTGATCGCCGAGGTCAGGGGGATCACCCCGGCCGGCAGCACCTCGCGGCCAACGATCGCGTTCAGCAGTGTGCTCTTCCCGCGCTTGAACTGGCCGACGACGGCGAGGTTGAAGCGGCTCTCGGCGAGTCGCTCGAGCAGGTGACGGCACTCCGCGGCGAGCGGCGCGTCGGGGTCCCTGGCCAGTGCGACGGCCGACCGCACGAGGTCCGTCACAGCCTGCCGCGCGAGGACATACCGCCGAAGATCGGGCGTCTCGGACACGGCGCTCAGTGTCTGTCGCGAGCGAGGGGGCGCACCGCAGTCTCGAGGGCCAGCACGAGGTCCATCAACCGCTGCATCACGGGGTGGAGGATGCCGGGCACGGCCGGATCGACCTCGCCGCAGGCGCGCATCCCGCGCGCATCCCGCGCGCATCGACCTCGCCAAGGGTCTCCCAGGACATCGCGAGCAGCCCGACGATCGCCGTCAGGCGCTCCTCGAGGAGGCGCAGGGATACGGCGAGTGCGCGACGCTGGCTCTCGTTGAGCCGCGCCACGCCCATCGCGTCAGCGGCCACGGGTCTCGTCGGGAGCCTCCGCGTGCCCGTTGGCGCCCGCGGCCGACGCTGACGAGGTCTCCTGCCGGTACCGCTCGCGATCGGCCCGGAGCACCTCGTGAGCCCGGTCGAGCCCGCGCCAGCCGACGACGTCCACCTGCTTGTCCTCCAGGAGCTTGTAGGTCGCGAAGAAGTGCTCGATCTCGGCCAGGCGGTGCGGCGAGATGTCGTCGAGTCCGGTCACGTGCGCGTACAGGGGGTCGCCGAGCGCAACGCAGAGGACCTTGAAATCGAAGCCGTGCTCGTCGGTCATCTCGAGCCCGCCGACGGGCCGCGCCCACACGTGGACGCCGGGGTGGACGGGCTCGCTCACGAGCAGGAGCGCGTCGGTGTGGTCGCCATCCTCGGCGCGGGTGTCCTCGACGAACGAGTAGTCGAAGTTGTAGAAGACCGCGGACGAGAGGACGCGATCGAGCCAGATCGTACCGGTGTGCTCGTTCCACTCGTACTTGTTGCGGCTCCCCCGCGGGATCTCGACGATGACCTCGATGACGTCGGGAAACGGGCGCCTTTCGTTGAGCTCCACCGCGCCGTTGTCGTGACCGCCCACCTGCTCACCCGATCCCATGCCGCTCCTCCTCGTCGTTCGACTGGTCCCGCTGCGGAGACCGGCGCCATCGCCACCGGCTCGCCGGGCCCCGGGCCGAGGTCGCCTGACGTTCGGCCCAGGCACGCCACTGCACGCGCACGAGCGTCGACTCGCGCGGGGCGAGGTCCACGGATGCAAGCGCCGCGACCATCCAGCCGACGGCCCCCCTCACCGGCGGTGGGACCGCTCCGTGTACGAACTCGAGCCTTCCGCAGACGTCGGCGGCTCCCAGTTCGACCATCGCGCCCAGCCGGGCGCGACGACATTCGGCGAAGACGACACGCGTGGCGGCAGCCAGCTCGGGGTCCTCGCCCCGCATCACCGCGCGATACCCCTCGGCGACGCGTGCCAGCTGTTCGGCGCGCAGCCGCTCGCACTCGCCGGCGAATCGCTGGATGACCTCGAGGCGCGCGTTGAGGTCGAGGGGTGGTCGGAAGCGCCTGTGGGGCCCGGAGCGCTCCTGTCCCGCACCGGCAACGCCCCTGCCATGTCGCGATCCGTCGTACCTCGCGCGCCGCGCGGGATCCGACAGCCAATCACGCGCAACGTTGAGGCGCCGCGTGGCATCGACAGCCGCCGGGTCGGGATTGAGATCGGGATGCGTCCTCCGCACCAGGGCGCGATGGGCGGCGCGGATGGCGCCGGCGGAGGCGTCCGAGGCCACCTCCAGAGCGGCATAGAGGTCAAAGTCGGGGATTGGTTCGTCGCTCATGAGACGGAACCTGGGCTCGTCGGCAAAGGCTCGTCCCGCACGACCCGGTACGTGCGTCGGCCTTGCGGTCCGCGCTCCACGCTGACTGACAGCCGGCCGGGACCGCCGGGCATGCGGCGGCGTGGGAAGTCGGTGGCGCACGGATCGGCGGCGGCGGCCGGCAGCGCGTCGGGAGGCATCAGCACACCGCGTGCTGCCTGCGACCGGCGGCGCCTCGGTGTTTCTGCTCGATCCTGCAGCCTGGCCACGACGCTCCACCTCGCCCTCGAAGTAGAAGCCGTCAGCGGCCGCTGGCCGCGGTGGGAACCGTCCTGGTGGCGGGCCTCATCGCCGTGCCCGGCAGTCTAGCAGCCCCCTTGCGGCGGCCCTGTTCGGCCCCCAGCGAGACGGCGTCGACGAGGAGGGGCGCCGGGAGGCCGACATCGTGCAGGCCGGTGGACGCCTCGAACCCCCCCTGCACGGGTTCGCACCGGAACCGTGCCCGTGGGCGGCGTCCTTGGGCCCGCGGCGCGTGTGTCGGCGCCGGCGGCACGCCGCTGTGCCGGCGGCATCTGCTGAGCGCTGCGCTGCGGCGTCGATGCCGGCACGGCCGCCCAACGCACGCTCGTCGGGGAGATCGCGCGTTGCGTCGACGCGGCGAGCTGCTCGCCATTCCGCTGATCGTGGCCGTGCACCGAAGCGGCGGAGCCGTGCGAACCGGGATCGGCTGAAGCGCCAGACCGGAGTCGTGGGGCCCGGGAGAGGCCGCACGGCGTTCCTCGGGTATCATGTCGACAACCGAAGAGGCGCGATGAAGCTCGCGTCGAGCGTCCGACCCCGCACAGCGGGTGATGGCTTCTGGAGCATCTCCAGGAGCCGTCTTCTTTTGTCGAACGTCGAGAGTGAGAACGCCATGAACGCGGAGCCCGCGCTGCGCCCCGTCAAGATCTTCCACCAGTCCGCCGGTGCCATCGTCGTCGATGGACCGTGCTGTCTCGTGCTCCGGACGGGACGCGACTGGGTGTTCCCCAAGGGCCACATCGAGCAGGACGAAGCGCCGGAAGCCGCGGCGGCACGCGAGGTGCGCGAAGAGACCGGCCTCGAGGTGACCATTGACAAGTGGATCGGCGTCACGCGCTACGAGTTCGCGGATCGCCACCGTGGTGGGACCCGGAACCGCAAGACCGTGGAGTGGTTCCTTGCCCGGCCGGTTGGGGGCGAGCTTCGCCCTGAGGCGCGCTTCTCGGAAGCGGCCTACGTGACGTTCGAGGAGGCGCTCGAGCGGCTCACCCACGATGACACCCGTGACATCGTCCGCCGCGCATTCGAGGTCTCGAGGGAGGCACGGTGATCGCCGCGGCTGGCCCACGCCCGCTCGCCCCTGCGCTGCTGGGGCGCTTCTGGCGCGACCTGCAGGCGTCGGTCGCCGAGGCTGTCGTCGGAGACGCGGCGAGCCTGCGGCTCCTCACGGTCGCGCTCCTCGCCGACGGGCACGCCCTCATCGAGGACGTTCCCGGCGTCGGCAAGACGCTCCTCGCGCGCGCGTTCGCGCGATCGCTCGGCCTCGACTTCGGCCGGGTCCAGGGCACCCCTGATCTACTGCCGACCGACGTGACCGGCGCAAGCGTGCTCGAGGGCGGGCGGCTGCGGTTCGTCCAGGGGCCCATCTTCACCAACGTCCTGCTCGTCGACGAGATCAACCGTGCGACACCTCGGACCCAGTCGGCGCTGCTGGAGGCCATGCAGGAACGCCAGGTGTCCGTCGACGGCGAGACCCGTCCGCTCGGGGACCCCTTCCTCGTCGTCGCGACCCAGAACCCGGTGGAGCTCGAGGGCACCTTCTCGCTGCCGGAGGCCCAGCTGGACCGCTTCCTCGTCCAGATCGGGCTCGGATACCCGGGCCGAGACGAGGAGCGCCGGATCGCGCGGCGTTACCGCGGCGGCGTGGAACCCCTGGAACGCGTGGAATGCGTGATCGACCGCGAGGCTCTGCTCGAACTGCGGCAGGTGGTGAGCGAGATTCACGTGAGCGAGCTCGTCGAGGGCTACGTGGTCGACGTGGTCCGCGCGACGCGGGAGCACCCCGACCTGCGCCTCGGCGCCAGCCCGCGGGCGAGCGTCGCCCTGTACCGGGCGAGCCAGGCGTGGGCCGCGCTCGAAGGCAGAGGGTTCGTGCTTCCCGACGACGTCGCGGCCGTCGCGCGCGCCGTGCTCGGCCACCGGGTCAAGCTCGACGTCGATCGCCAGCTGCGAGGAGCCAGCCTGCAGCGCGTGCTCGACGAGCTTCTCGGGCGCGTCCCGGTCCCAGTTGAGCCCGCGTGAACGCGGGCGTGCAAGCCCACGCGCCGACGCACCGGCGATCGGCCACGTGAGCCGAGCGGGCGGCCTGCTGGCCATCGTGCTGATCATCGTCGGCGCGATCACGAGCACGCCGGGCCTGTCGTTCGCGGGCTTCCTCGTCGGGCTGACATCGCTGCTCACCGAACTGTGGAGCCGCTACGGGCTGCGGCGCGTCCGCTACGAGCGACGCCTGGCGAACGACCGCGCCGTCTGGGGCGACGAGATCGGGCTCGACGTGTCTGCGTGGAACGACAAGCCGCTGCCTCTGGCCTGGCTGGCGGTCGACGACTACGTGAGCGAGGAGGCCTCGATTCTGGGCGGCAACGTCCAGCGGAGCGAGCGACCCGGGCTCGCGATCCTTCGGAGTGTCTGGACGATCGGCTGGTTCGAGCGCGCCGCGCGGCACCTGTCGATCAGCGCGAACCGCCGCGGCACGTTCGAGTTCCAGAGCGTCCGGCTCTCGGTCGCCGACCTCTTCGGTCAGGGCGCCGCGGCCGAAGAGCACGCGGCGCCACTCCGCTGGATCGTCCGGCCGCGCAGCGTCCCGGTGCGCTCGCTCGGGAGGGACCAGCATGCGCTCGACTCGCTGACGGCTCGCCACAGCCTGTTCGAGGACCCCTCGCTGTTCGCAGGGGTGCGGCCGTACCAGCCCGGTGACCCGATCCGCCGGATCCACTGGCGCGCGACGGCGAGAACCGGCGCACCCGTGAGCAAGCGGTTCGATCCGTCGCGCACGCGTGATGTGCTGATCGCGCTCGACGTGCAGACGGTGGCGGGACCGCACTGGGCACTTCACTTCGACGAGGACGTGCTCGAGAGCCTGATCGTGGCGGCGCTGTCGCTCGCCCGCCACGCGGTCGCGGATGGGGCCGCCGTCGGGCTCGCGGCGGCCGGGTACACGGCGTCGCTGCGGCGGCTCGTGTTTCTCCCGCCGCGTGGTGGCGAGGACCAGCTCGCGACGATCGCCGACTTCCTCGGCCGGCTGAGCGAGGTCCCGTCAGCGCCCTTCGAGCACCTCCTCGCCTCGCTGCCGCCGCGGCTTGTGCCCGGAACGACGATCGTCGTGCTGTCCGGCCGCGACCCCGCTCCGTTCGGGGCCCTGCTGCGCCGGCTCGACGATACCGGCTACCCCGTGGAGTTCGTGGCGATGGGGGCCGATGCGGAGAGCGCGATCGCACGCGTCCGGGCGTTCGGCCTCGGCGCGCGACGCGCGACGCTCACTCCCGACTGGCGGACCGGCAATGCGCTCGTTCTCGCTGGCTAGACTCACCGCTCCCGGGCTCGATGCCCTCGCCGAAGGCTCGCTCGTGTGGCTGGTGTACGTGTCCTTCGCCGGACGCGAGTCCGTCGCTCCGCTCGGCCTCCTCGAGTTCGTCCTCGGTGCGGCGTGCGGCGTCGCGCTCGCCCGAACAGTGAACGTGCCGCTCGTGCTCGCCGGCGGCGCGCTCGCGGCCGGCGGGGTGGCCTGGCTGGCGGATCCCGTGACACGCGAAGCGCTGGCCACCAACGGGGTTCCAACGGCTCTGCTCGGCACCATGCCCAACTGGCTGATCGGCGCGGCCGTGCTCCGCGGGGGCGTCCACCGGCAGCCCGAGCACGACGACGACACCCTTGTTCGGGTTCTCGGGTTGGGCGTCGTGTTTCTCGTCCTGCCGTGGCTGCTGCATCCCGGAGGGTCTTCCGGCGCGTTCGCAGCGTCGGTCATCCTGGGCTCGGTCGTCTTCCTGGCCAGTGCGCTGCTCGCGCTGGCCCACGGCCGGCTCTCGGCACTCGGACTCGATCCGAGTGCAAGCGAGGGTGGCCGCGCGTGGAGGATCGTGGCTGCCCCCGTGACGCTGCTGCTCGTCGTCATCGCGCTGGTCGCGGCGTTCATCATCGGCGCTCCGTTCACGGCGATCGCGACCGCGCTGGCCGGGCCGCTCGCGTTGGCTCTCGGCGGGGTGCTCGGCGCAGCCGTGGCACTCCTCAGCCCAGCGATCGACGCCGGCGGCCGTCTGATTCCGAGCCTGCCCCGTCTGCCCGGCATGGCCCCGGTGCCGTCCGGCACGGCCAGCGCGGCCGGAGCCTCGGGAGGCGGATCCGTCGGACTGCCGCACGAGCTGATCGTAGCCGTCGTGCTCATGGCGATCGGCGCGGCGCTCGCGCTGCTCGTCCGCTACCGGCGGGTCTTCTCGGTGCCGCGGCCGCCGAAGTTCCCGCCCGCGAGTGCCGAGGACCGCGATCGCCTCCTGCCCCACCTCTCGCTGCGTGTCCGTATGCCCGCGTTCAGCTCGACGTTCTCACGACGCCCGAAGAAGCCGCATACGGCAGTCGAGGCGTACCTCGCCGTGCTGAGGGAGCTTGAGCACCGGCCGGAAGTGGCACGGCTGGACGCCGAGTCGCCGGCGCAGCATGCACTCAGGGTGCGAGACCGTGGACTGGCCAATACTCAGTTTGCGCTGCTGGCAGCGGATTTCCAGCTGTCCGCGTATGGCAACCGCGCGCTGTCATCGCGCGAGGAGCGACGAGCCCTGGATCGTTGGCTGAGGCTCATGGCCGCGGTGCGGTCGAGGCGTTCTTCCCGGGTGCACTGATGGTCCGCATCAACCATCACGGTCGACCATGGCCGGGAGCCCAGTCATGCGTCGGCGCTTGACAAGCGCGACCAACCACGACGCCGAACGCAAGGGCCAACCGGCGTCACCTGACGTGCCATATGGCCCGCAATGGACGTCCGCATGGCCCTCCAGATCCGCACGGATGAGCGGATAGACCTCCAGGGAAGCCAGGCACGACCCCATGGACGAGGCTCCGGTGATTCGCCCGGTACCGTTCCTGCGCGCCAGCCTTGGTCAGGCCGATGCACCTGACGGATGGGGCGCAGCAGGCGCTCAGACCACGAGCCGCGCTCATCCCGGAGACCCTCCCGCCCACGAGGGACGCGCGGGCCCGGGGAGGTCCGCAGCGGCGCCCAGGGCTCGAAGTGGCTCCGGATTCGTCGGACGGTCCCGGGAACTCGAGGCGTTGCGCGACCTCGGATCGGTCGCAGCGAGCGGGGGGGTCGCGGGCGCCATCCTGCTCTCCGAGCCCGGGCTGGGCAAGTCGCGCCTCCTCGCGGAAGCCGTCCCGACGCTCGGACTTCCGGTGCTGCGTGTCCAGGGATACGAGCCGGGCCGCGACATCGCGCTCGCGGCGGCAGGTGGACTCCTGCGAGCGCTGTCCCACGCCCCGACGGCAGGCCGCCGGCTCGATGACCTGCTCGTCGGCGAGACCGCCACGTCCGACGCCTTCGGGGCGATCCAGCTGTTCGAGGTTGCATTCCGCTGCCTCACCGAGCTCCGCCCTCTCGCCATCGTCGCCGACGACCTGCAATGGGCCGACGCCCAGACGCTGGCCCTGCTGCAGTACCTCGTCACCGCGGCCCGGGCGGAGCACGTGGGGCTGCTCCTCCTGTGCGCCAGCCGCCCGTCGGAGACGCTCGAGCCGTTCGCCGAGAGGCTCCATGACCTGCTGACGACCGAGTGCTTCGAGCGCATCGAGCTCGGCCCTCTCGAGCACGACGAGGGGATGGAGCTCGTGAACCTGCTCGCGCCCCGTCTGGCCCACGCCGCCAGGGAAGAGCTCTGGCGAAGGGCACTCGGCTCGCCGTTCTGGCTCGCAGCCCTGGTGGGCGCGAGCGGCGGCGGGACGGACCCGGGGCAGCTGATCCGCAACCGCTGCGCGGGCCTCGAGGCCGATGCCGGCCACCTCTTCGCCCTGCTGGTCGTGGCGGGCGAGCCACTGACGGTCACGGACCTGGCAGACATGCTCGGATGGCCCGAGGAGCGCACGCGCCTGGCGGGCCGCAGCCTCGTCAACCGCGGGCTCGGACTCATGAACGGCTCGCTTCGGGTTGCCCACGACCTCATCCGCGAGTCGGCGATCAGCGAACTGCCGGAGGCCGAGCGCCGTGGCCTGCACCGTCGGCTGGCCGAGTGGCTCGAAGGCTCCGGCAACGAGGACGTGCGGGCGCTGTCACATGCGCTGGAGCATCGGGTCGCGGCCGGGTTGCCGGCCGACGAGGTGGCGCTGCGCATCGCCGGCTCTCCGCAGCGGCGGCTGATCGGTGCGGAGGGTCTTTCGACGCTCGCGGGCATCGCGGACGCTGCCTCGGGCAGCGCAGGGGTGGCCCTGCGTCGCGCCGTCGCGCGGCTGGCCAGCGAGCTTGGTGAATGGGACGTGGCCATCGCGCGCTGGGGCGAGCTTGCAGACCGCCTCCCGGGCGACGCCGAGCGCGCCGAGGCTGCACTCGCCGCCGCGACGGCGGCCTTCCGGCTCGGGCGATCTGCCGACGTGCACGCGTTTGCCCGCCGTGCCAGAGCAGCCGGCCGGGCAGACCCGCGGATCGCGATCGAAGCCGACTGCCGCGATGTCCAGGCCTTCAACTGGCTCGAGGGTCGCCCGGCTGACGCCCAGCCACTCGTGGACCGCGCGACCGGAGCGGCCGAGGCGCTCGTCGAGCGGGTGGGCGGCGTGGCAGCCCTGGACGACGCAGCCTGCGACACCTACGTCAGGGCGATGCGCGCGAAGCTCGATGCGGCCATCCGCTGGGCGGATGCCGAGACGGTCGCCGGCTGCGCCGACCTGATCCAGCGGGCAGCGCGCGATCCTGCCGAGGTGCTCGCGGCAGCCTCAGATGCGATCTTCTCGATGCTCCAGTTCGAGGGCCTGCCCGGACCCGCCGAGCCGCGGGCGCGCCGGGCGCTCCAGGAGGCGCGGCGTCTCGCGTTGCCGAGCCTGGAAGTCGAGGCGACCCACTGGGCGGCGTGGATCGCCCAGCACCGAGGACGGCTTGACGAGGCGTCCCGGCTGATGCAGCAGATGACCGTGCTCGCCGAGCGAGTGGGGCCCCCGCGCCGGTTCACCCGGGCGCAACTGCGCGCCGTCGCGCACAGCGTCGAGGCGAGTCGGGGCGACTGGCGGGGCGCGATCGCGGGGGTCGAGCGGGCAATCGCGGCCGAGCCCGATCCCCACTTCCGGCTCGTCATCCGCATGCTCCACGTCTGGCTGCTCGGCCGGTTCGACGTGCCGGGGTCGACCCGCCTGAAGGCCGTGCTGGAGGCATTCGAGCCGGACATCGAGGCCGCCGGCTGCGGACGGTGCCGCTGGGAATCGGTCCTGCACATGGCCGAGGCCGCGGCGCGCCTCGGCAGCGTCGACCTCGCCGAGTCGCTGCTCCGCGAGTGGGACGCAGGGCAGCCTCGGCCGCGGCCGGGTCCGGCAGCGCGTCGCGCGTACGCGGGCGCGCTCGTTGCCGCGTGGCGCGACCCGGAGGTCGGCCTGCCGTTGTTCGACCGGGCGACCGAGCTCGCCGAGGCGGCGGGGCACGACCTCATGCGGCTCTGGATCGACCTCGACCGAGCCGTCGCCCTCGCCCGCATCGACCGCGACCGCGCGGTGATCGCGCTCCAGGGGGTTGCCCACGACGCCGAGGCGATGGGAGCGGCGAGCGAGCGCCTGCTCGCCATGCGCGAACTTCGAGCGTTGGGCGTCCGCACGTGGCGACGCGGCCGAACGGCGGAGGCGGGCCAGCTCACCGGCCGCGAGCGCGAGATCGCCGAGCTGGTCGCCGCGGGAGCCAGCAACCCCGAGATCGCCCAGACGCTGTTCGTGTCGCGGAAGACCGTGGAGCGACACGTCTCGAACATCCTCGCCAGGCTCGGCGCTCGGAATCGCGCTGAGCTCGCGACCCGGCTGGCGCGGAAAGACGAGGGAGTTGCCCGATGATCGCGGGTCCCGCGTTCCCCAGCATGCCGTCCGATGGGGCTGCTGGTGGTGCTCGTACCCGCCGATCGCGATGACCTGACGCTCGGCCCGCCCGCCGTCGAGGCGCTCGCCCGTCTCGGGGTGACCAGCGTCGCACTGGCGCGCGACGATCGAACCGCGGCCGTCATCCTGGAGGGCTGGGCGTTCGATCCCGGTCGCCCGCATGCGGCACTGGCCGCACTCGGAGCGACCCCGGGCGAGGCGCAGACGCTGCAGCCGATCGTGCAGATGGCGGTCACGGCCGCCGCGTCCAAGGGAGGAGTGCTCGAATGAAGCGGATCGTCCTGCCACTGGCGCTGATCGCCACCCTGGCCTTTGCGGGCACTGCTGCGGCGGCCCCGTCCGTGACGCCCACCGGGTGGACCGGGGCCTGCAACATGATCAACGAGAACGCCCTGCCCGGGATGTGGAACGCGATGACCCACGATAACCCGAATGGCAGCGACGGCATGTGGGGCGCCGTGTACCACACGACCGGCAACACGCCGCAGGAAGGCTGCAAGTAGGAGACAGGAGCTGAGCCATGCGAGGAGTCGATTGCGTCGCACCGAACTGTGCCCACCTCCATGCCGAGAGCGACGAGGAGCTCGTCCGGGAGGCGATGCGTCACGCGCATGAGATCCATCCGGAGATGGATTTCCCGGAGTCTGCTGCGCGCGAGTTCGTGCGGGCGGGCGCCTACGACGACCATGCGCATGCGGGGATCGAGTCCCGGAATTCGGTCTAGTCGCGGGCGGGCTGCGATCCGGCGCGGTCCGCTGCGCCCCATCATCGAGGGAGTCCTGGGCGACGGGTCCGGACGGCAAGCGACGGGTCGGGACGGCAAGCGCCGGGCGGCCGGCGTCGATCTCGACCGGCCTCGTCGCCGCACGGGGCAGCGTCGCAGCCCCCGCCCGGGCCCTGCCCGGCCTCCCTTGACACCGCGCCGACGAGGACAGGCGCCGGACCGCGGTAGACTCCCTGCCGGCGGTGAGGCTCGCCCGCAGGCAAGCCCGCGATCCACGGCACGTGCCGTCGATGGCCTCTACTCGACCTCGAGGAGAAGCCGTGGCACTGCCAGCCCCAAACCCCGAACGCGTGTACCGCGTCGTCCCCGTGCCGCGAATTGCGGGCTCGTCCCCGCCCGGGTCCACCGCTCGCGCCGTCGGCGTGCCGCGCGGGCACCCGCTCGGAAGCCGGGAGATCGCGCACTTCTGGTCGGTCGGCGCGGGACAGCTCGACTCGCTCGGCGTGCGCGCCGGGCTGTGGCAGTCATGGGGTTGGTGCGGGCGACACACGCTCGGCTTCCTCGCCGTGGAGGCCGCCGCCGAGCGTGGCTGGCTGTTCCAGGCCGCCGTCCTGTTCGACGAGCTCATGCAGCACGCGGTTCGGGCGCTCGCCTCGCACTGGCTGTTCGAGCGGGCAAGGATCGAGGTTGCGCTCGAAGGGTCGGCCTGCCCGGCGTGTGAGGCCGGGCTGACGCGCGAGCAGGAGGCTCGGCAGAACGACGCCGACCTCGTGGAGGCCGGAGGGAGCCTCGAACCACTGCGCGCGTTCGCCTGCGAGACGCGACCGTGGTGGGACGCGTGGGTCTGCGGAGCGTGTACGGCCTCGGGCGCGGCGCCCATGTGCCGGCCCCACCTGCTTGCGGCACTGCGGACCGGCGCCGACATCGACCTCCCGGGCCAGCGTGCGCTCGTCGCCGACATCGCAGGTCACGCCGATGCATTCGCGGCGGCGTTCAGCTGGGGGCGGCAGGGGTCGGAGACGCCGGCCGACCGGGCCGGCCTGATCGGAGTGGCCGGCTGGTGTGGGGGCTGGGGAGCGATCCGCGAATGGATCGGGTGACGAAGGCGCGGCAGCGGGCGGTGCGAGCATGAGCGTGCGGGAGAGGGTGGCTGGGCAGGGAACGGCGAGGCGCGTCGGTCCCTCGCCGGCGTTCCGGTTCGTGATCGTCATCGGGATCGTGAGCCTGTTCGCCGACATGACCTACGAGGGGGCGCGGAGCATCACGGGCCCGTACCTCGCCGTCCTGGGGGCGAGCGCGACCGTCGTCGGCGTCGTGGCCGGCGGGGGAGAGTTCCTGGGCTACGCGCTGCGGATCGTCTCGGGTCGCCTGAGCGACCGGACCGGCGCGTACTGGCCCGTCGCACTCATCGGGTACGTCGTGCAGATGGCCGCGGTCCCGGCGCTCGCCCTCGCGGGCAGCTGGGAGATGGCCGCGTTCCTCATCGTGCTCGAGCGGATCGGCAAGGCGCTCCGCAACCCGCCACGCGACGCGATGCTCGCGCATGCCTCGACGGAGATCGGGCGCGGCTGGGCCTTCGGCGTGCACGAGGCGCTGGACCAGTCGGGCGCGATGATCGGACCGCTGGTCGCCGCGCTGGTGCTCGCGCTCCGTGGGCAGTACCCCGCCGCGTTCGCAGTGCTCCTGATCCCGGCGCTGCTGACGCTCGGGCTGCTGCTCGTGGCGCGGATCACGTACCCGGACCCGGGCACCATCGCGGCGAAGCCGGCCGACGTCCGCGCGTCCGGGCTCCCGCACGAGGCCATCGTCTATCTCGCAGCCGTCATGCTCGTCGCCGCCGGGTTCGCCGACTTCTCGCTGATGGCGTTCCACTTCCAGCAGGCGCACATCGTGCCGCCCGACTGGGTGCCGGTCTTCTACGCGGTTGCGATGGGAGTCAGCGGCCTCGGGTCGCTCGCCTGGGGACGTCTGTTCGACCGGCTCGGGCTCGTCGTACTCGTTCCACTCACGCTGATCACCGCGCTGTTCGCGCCGCTCGTGTTCCTCGGCGCCGCCGGCGCCGCGTTCGTCGGCACGCTGCTGTGGGGCGTGGGGATGGGCGTCCACGAGTCGATCATGGCGGCCGCCGTCGCGAACATGGTGCCGGCCCGCCGGATCGCCTCCGCGTACGGGCTGTTCAACCTGCTCTACGGCGTCGCCTGGTTCGCCGGCAGCGCCGTGATGGGCGTCCTGTATGACGTGTCGATCCCCGCGCTCGTCGGGTTCTCCGTCATCGCCGAGCTGCTCGCGATCCCACTGATCGTGGCAGTGCACCGAAGCGGCGGAGGCGCGCGGACCGCGAGCGTCTGAAGTGCTCGACCGAATGCGTGGGCGCTGGAGCGAGGGCTCTCCGGCGTCCTCGCCTCACGCCGACGGGCGCGCCCTCATCGAGGACGTTCCCAGGGTGGGCAGGACACCCCTTGGCGCGCGTTCCCATGACGGGCCAGGGGAAGGGTTTGCCGTCCGCCGGGCGTCCAGGGCGACCCGCGCTGACCGCCACGACGGTCCTCGTTTCAGCGCCCGAGGGCGCGGTTCAGCGAGCGGGCGGGTGCCGAGAGCGCGCGCAGCGCGGTCCCGGAGAGGCTCCCGACGTGCAGGCGTGCGAGCGCCAGCGCGAGGCCGACCAGGTCGATCCGTGAGGGCACGGCGACGTACCGCATCTCCCACCGCGGCGCGAACTTGTCCTTGAAGAAGGCGAGGCCCTCGCAGTCGTAGAAGGGACGGACGAGCCGGGCGGTCGCGGCGAGAGCCCGCTCCTCGACCCGCTCGCCGTTCGCGTCGAGACCGTTGAGCGGGGCGAGCCCGAGCGACAGCGTCGATGCGCCCTCGTCGCGGAACCGTTCGGCTGCCGCCGCCAGGCACGATTCGACCGCTCCCGGGATGCCGCCCGGCCGCCGCCGGATGAGGTCGACCACGAAGCCGCCGTCGGAACCGGTCGAACGGAACGACACGAACGCGACGGGGCAGCCCTCCGCGTCGAGGGCGACCGCGACGGGGTTCCTCCGCAGGTCGTTCAGCGAGAACCTGCTGATCGTGAAGCGCATCTCCGTCGGCCCCGACTCCGCGCGCCACGCCGTGTCGACCGCCGCGAGCCCGCCGGCCAGTGAGTCCGCGCTCTCGTCGAGCCCGTGCCGGTACCACGCGACCGACAGACCGCCGCGCGCCGCGCGCGTGATCGTGTGGCGCAGGTTGGCTCGCCGGGATCCCGCGAGCCCGAACCCGGGCAGGTCGATGATCGCCTCGCGACCGATCGGCGTCGCCTGCAGTCCGAGCGTCCTCAGCCGGGCGGCGCTCTCCTCCGAGGCCTGGTAGACGACGGGAACCCAGTCGTGCCGGCGGCAGGCATCGACGAACGACGCGAATGCGGGCCACCGATGCTCCGCCGGGCCGACCGGATCGCCGACCACGACCGCCATCCGGCCGTCGCGGCCGTATGCGATGAAGGCCTCCAGCCCGTCCGGGCAGAACCACCGCTTGTCGTCCCCGACCTGGAACGGGAGCAACGCGCCGCGCCCGTGCCGGCGCGCGAGCTCCTTCACCCGTTCGCGGACCGCCGGTGTCGGCGCGTCGTCCCCGGCGGGACGCAGCACCGCGAGCAGGGCAAGGAGCAGGGCCAGACGCGACACGACGGCGAGCCCGAGGATCAGCGCCGTCCGGGGCCCCGATGGCGGCTCCGTGAGGTCGCCGAAGGCGAGCCAGCTGCTGACCGCGCCCGCGAGGTCCGGCAGGTCCGCCGTGAAGCCATCGGTGGCGTCCCGCACGATGAGCAGCACGGTCTCGAGCGCGGCCGCGACGGCACCCGCGATCAACAGCCCCCACGCGGTCCAGCCCCACGTGCGTGCCGACCGCACCTCGTAGTGCGCGCGGTCCAGCGTCAGGAGCGCGAGGCCGACCGCGGCGACGACCCCGCCCGCGGTATGCCCGAGGCCGAGCAACTGGACCGGGATGCCGGCGGCGAACACGAGGATCGCGAGCCACCACGCCAGCCGCTTTCCCCGGTACAGCCCAAGCGCGAGCGCGACGAGGCCGGCGGCACTCAGCGTCGCCGCGAGCGGGTCGACGGGGGTGACGTCGAACGGGAGAAGCTGGGCCAGGCCCGCCACGCTGGCCCGGCCGAACGCGAACGCGTCGGAGATCGCGACGAACGCCCCGAGGACGAGGAACGCGCGCGGCAGGAGCCGGGCGAGCCGGCCGGCGGTGGGTCGATCCATCGGTCGGGGCAGACGGGCGAGCGTCACGGCGTCGCCCCGGTCGGGGCCGTCATCTCGGTGCTCCTGCCGCCGGTGCCCCTGCCGTCATTGCAGGACTCCCGTCCGGACCTCTCGGGCGGACACCGCCTCGAGCGCAGGGATGACCTCGAGCCGGACACCTTTCCACGCGTGCCCGTACTGGTTCCACAGGAAGTCGGCCGGGTAGCCCTCGCGCTTCAGCACGTTTGCGAACGCGGCGGCCTGCTGTCCGAAGACCCCGACGTCCGGCTGGTCCGCCAGGACCACGAAGAGCTGGCGGCGGACGGAGGGAGCCAGCTGCGTCGCGGTGTCCATCGGGGAGTTCGCGGCGACGACGGAGGGAACGTGCCCCCACGGCTCCCAGGCGTTGACGGTCTCTCCGCTCACGAGCCCGGCGACGAAGTACCCCGCGAAGATGACGGCCTGGTGGAACACGGTCGGATGGCGCAGGAGGAGGTTGGCGGCGCAGAACCCGCCCTGCGAGAACCCCGCGATCGTCCGGGCGTCGGCGCTCGCGATCGTTCGGTAGTGCGCGTCGACGTAGTCGACGACGGTCTTCGAGACGTATGTGTCGGCGTGCTCGCGACCATCGTACGAGTTTGCGCACTCGCTGTTCGGGAACGGACCGCCGGCGAGGTCGACGAACGCGACGATGGTCGGCGGGATCGTCCCCTGCGCGATGGCCTGGTCGAGGAGGGCCTGGACGTGGATCCCGAGCGCCCAATGGGAGAGGTCCCATGGGACGGTGTAGACGACGGGGTACCGCTGCGTGGCGCTGTCGTAACCGGGCGGCAGGTAGAGCCACACGGGGGTGCGTGTCACGCGCGTGCCGGTCCACGGGGCCGGCAGCGTGAACTCGACGACGCGTCCCTGGCCGGACGGCGGATGGGCCGCCCACGGGCGCGCGTTCGAGACGGCGTTCGCGGTGATCGCGGCCGGCGGGGCAGTCGCGACCGGTGCCCCGGCCGTGCCGGATCCGGCCGATGTCCCGGTGCCGGTCTCCGCTCCGCCGGACCCGGCCGCGCCGTCGCCCCCCACGAGCGGCGGGGCGGCCGCGAAACCGCCTCCGGTCATGGCGACGTCCGGCGTGTAGTTGATCATGTCGGCGAACGTCGGCAGCGAGGCGACGACGAGCGCCAGGAGCGCGATCGGGACGATCGCGAGGACGACGTGCCGGCGGGTCGGGCGTGGATGGTCGCGCCGGACGGCGACCTCCACGACGAGAAGCCAGCCGGCCAGCAGCCAGCGGCGCATCTCGCGCGCAAGGGTCGCCATCGACCACCCGGTCGCGAGGCCGGCCGCGAGGAGCGCGACGAGCGTCGCGGCCCAGCCTCCGGGACGGAAGCCCGTCGTGCCGTGCACGGCGAGCGCGGCGGACGTCTCCGCGAGGAACGTCGGCCCGAAGAGGAGACCGAGCGCGACGAACGCCATCGCGATGGGGATCGCGCGCATGCCGCTCGTGGCCGCGCTGGCCATGGCCGCCAGCGCGGCCACGGTCAGGGCCATGATGAGGGTCGCGCGGTCCGGGTCGAAGCCCATGACCTGGAGCGCGGCATTCCCCGCGCCGAGGGCCCCGCTTGCGTTCACCGCGAGGATCGTCAGGAGGCCCGCGGCAACAGCCAGCGCCGCATGCGTGACGCGCGGGCGCAGCCGTACCGCGCGGCGGCTCGAGCCCGCGAGCCCTGGCGGTGCCGGTGCCGGCCATTGCCCCCGGTGCGCTGTCATGGGGTCTCGTGGATCTCCGAACATCGGTGGATCGGTGCCGCGTCGGTATTCAACGGTAGGGTCCCCGGCCACGCAACCAACATCGCGTTACGTTTCATTCACCGCGGCCGGGGTGGCTCCCGCCGGCCAGGACGCGCGCTGCGCCGGCGGCCCTTTCGCCGCCACCTCCCGCCTCCTCCGTCCGGAGCTGGCCCCATCGACCCGACCCGACCCGATTCGTCGACGGCGCGATGCCCGCGATGTCACCGTGTCCCAATCTTCACCGGGGCCGGGGTTCCGCCTGAACACGCGGGGGGCACGATGAGCCTGACCGATGAGCCCGACATGGGTGGTCGAAGGAGCAACCGACGTGCCGAACCTGGAAGAGGCGTTCGGTGAACTGGAGCGGACGAGCCGCTCGGCGATGCTGCGCCGGCGGCTGGCGCGGCCCGAAAGCGAGGCCTGGCGCCAGGCCGACGAGTTCGTTCACGAGGTGAGCGCGCTGATGGGCGAGCTCGCGAGGCTGATCGACCGGCAGCAGGGCACGCGCGTGCTGCAGCCGGTGCGCGTGAGGACGCGGACGCGCTAGACCGCGCGGACCGCGTCCCGGGTCGCCGGGGCCGCACGGCGCCGTCGACCAACTCCGCGGAGGCTGACATGACTCGCTCGTCCCACGGGTCACGACGGCAGCTCGGATACGCAGGTGCCGTCCTCGTTGCGGCCTTCGCGCTGGCCGGGTGTTCCGCAACCGGCGGGCAGGCGACCCCGTCGCCACCCACCTCGTCGACGAGCGCCGCACCCAGCCCGGCCGTGGCCGCCTCGTCGACAGCTGGCTCGTCGACTGTGCCTCGGGTGTCGTCCGGTACGGGTTCCACCGGCATCGTCACCGTCGGGGCCGCCGTCGCGAACGGGCTCGGACCGTTCCTGACAGGCGCCGGCGGCCACACCCTGTACATCCTCACGACGGACGCACCGAACCAGTCGACCTGCGCCGCCGCGTGTGCCGCGATCTGGCCGCCCTTCACGGTCAGCCCCGGCGCGACGCCGACAGCGGGCAGTGGGGTCTCGGGGAAACTCGGGACGATGAAGCGCTCGGACGGGAGCACGCAGGTCACGTACGACGGCAGGCCGCTCTACTACTACTCGCACGACACGGCCGCCGGGCAGACCAACGGCCAGGGGTTCGCGGGCGTCTGGTACGTCGCGCTGGCGTCGGGCCATGCCAGGTCGGCCGGATCGTCGGCTTCGTCGGCGGCCCCCGCCTCCTCTTCAAGCGGCTACTGATCGGCCCGAGCCGCCGGTGAAGGTGGCTCGGGGATCCGGAGGCGCTGACCGGCGTCGAGTCGATCCTCGAGCGTCGTCGCGGCGTCGTCGATGCCGTCCGACACGCGCTCGTCGAACCGGGCCGCCAGCGACCCGGACGCCAGCTCGGTTCCCGGACGCCCGAACGGGCCCGGGTCAGTCGAGTCAGGCCCGGGTCAGTCGAGCACGACACGCTCGTGCCAGTGCGGCACGTACGGGTTCAGCCCGAGCGCGCGCACCTTCGGCTCGAGCGCCTCCTGCGCCCCGGGGTCGCCGTGGACGATGAAGGTGCGGCGCGGACCGTCGGCGGAGGCGCCTTCGCGAGCGGCGCGGAACGCGCCGAGCCACGCGAGCAGTCCCGGCTCGTCCGCGTGTGCCGAGAACCCGCTGATCGATCGGACGTGGCACCGGACGGGACGGGTCACCCCGTCGATCCGGACGGTCTTCGCGCCCGCCTGCAGGTGCGCCCCGAGCGTGCCCTCGCCCTGGTACCCGACGAACAGCAGGACCGCCCGTGGATCGCCGACGAGGTCGCGGAGATGCCCGAGGACTCGGCCGCCGGTCAGCATGCCGTTCGACGCCACGATCATGTACGGCCTCCGCGACCGGGCGATCGCCTCGGACCGCTCGAGGTCGTTCGTCACGATCTGCCCCGGAAAGTCGAGCGGAGCGACGTGCCGGGCGAGCAGGGCACGTGTGTCGTCGTCCCAGTAGTCGCTGAAGCGCCGGTAGATGTCGCTCGCGTGCGAGGCCATGGGGGAGTCGAGGTAGAGCGGCAGGAGCGGGATCCGGCCTGACTCGAGCAGCCGGTTGAGCTGCCACACGATCTCCTGGGTGCGTCCGATCGCGAAGGACGGGACGAGGAGGACGCCGTCGTGGTCAGCCACGAGTCGCACGGCTTCGGCAAGGAGCCGGACGGCCTCGGCCTCGGGCTCGTGCTCGCGGCCGCCGTACGTCGACTCGACGAACACGTAGTCGGCGTCCGACACCGGCGTTGGGTCGCGCAGGATCGGGGTCCCGGTGGGCCCGAGGTCACCGGAGAACACGAGCGTGCGGGCGGGACGATCGGCCTCAGCGTCCACTGAGAGGCGGATGATCGCGGATCCGAGGATGTGGCCGGCGTCGAGAAACGTGGCGGTGATGCCGAGCGCAATCGGGACGGGCTCGCCGTACTCGACACCGCGGAACTGCTCGAGCGCCGCGCGGGCCCGGTGCTGGTCGTACAGCGGCTCCTCGATTCCCGGGTCGACGTGCGCGGGGGCCGTCAGGATCGCGTGCTCGGGGTTCGGCCGACCGTTCGGTGTGGTCGCCGGCGGAAGCGTCCCGCCGCCCGTGCTCGGGTGGGTGGAGGGCAGGCCGGCCTCGACGGCGCCGTCCGACGCGGTCTCGTCAGCCTCCGCGATCTCGATCTGCCGCTCGATCGCCTCCTCGCGCTCGCGCTCCTCCGCGACGGCCCGCTCCCGGTGATGTCGTGCCCATCGCGCCTCGCGCCGGGCCGCCTCCTCCTGGAGCTTGCCGGAATCGAGCAGGACGAGGCCCGCGAGCTCCACCGTGCCACGCGTCGCGTAGATCGGGCCGCGGAACCCCTCGGCGACCACGTGCGGGATCAGGCCGCAGTGATCGAGGTGCGCGTGCGTCAGGACGATCGCGTCGAGCGACGCGGGATCGTACGCGAGCGGCACGCGGTTCCGGACGGCCTCGTTCGGGCTGCCCTGGAACATGCCACAGTCCACGAGGATCCGGGCGCGCCCGGTCGTGAGCAGGAACTGCGAGCCCGTGACGGTGTTCGCGGCGCCGAGGAAGTGCACGTCCATGCGTGGATCGTGGCACTGCCGATGGCCGCGCGCTCGCCGTTGCCGCACGCCGTGCCGCGTCGGGCGCGGGCCCGGATGGCCGCGGCCGACGTGCGCTGAGGTGCCGCGCGGAGGAAGCGTGGCCGTCCGTCTTCGCACGTCGGCAGTGCCGTGTCCCTGCACGGCCGTTCCGCCGCGCGGTTCCCCGATGCTAGACTCGAGCGCCGGGGGAGGCCGGAGGAGGCTCGCGCCGAGCGGTGGAAGAGGTCGCGCAGCCCGTCGAGCGGCCCGCGGATCCGTCCCGCGAGCGCGACGTCCGCCTCGCGCGGCGCGCCCGCGAGGGCGATCTCGACGCCTTCAACCAGCTCGTCGAGATCCACCAGAATCACCTGCTCGCGCTCTCCACGCGGCTCACCGGAGACGTCGAGGCCGCGCACGATGCCGTGCAGGAGGCCTTCATCCGTGCCTACCGGAACCTCGGCGCCTTCCACGGCGATTCGTTCCGGGCGTGGCTGATCCGGATCGCGATCAACACGTCGACTGACATCCTGCGGGTTCGAAAGCGGCGACCGAGCGAGCCGTACCCCGAGCGCGAGGACGAGCCCTGGGAGCCCCGGGACACGGCGTCTCCGGATCCCGAGCGCGAGGCGATCCGAAGGGCGCAGTCCCGAGCGCTCTCGGCGGCGCTGGGCGAGCTGACCGATGACCAGCGCGCGGCGATCGTGCTGTACGACGTCGAGGGGTTCGACTACCCGGAGATCGCGCGGCTGACGGGGGTCTCGCTCGGGACGGTGAAGTCGAGGATCCACCGCGGGCGGCTCGCGCTGCGCGCCCTCCTCGAGGATTCGATGGAACTCTTCCGTGACTGAGGGCGTCAGGAGGACCGTGAACATCGACGAGGACCGCCGTGACGCCACCGGCACGGGCGGCGGCAGCGAGGGACACGCCGCGCACGATGCCGAGCTGATCGCCCGCTTCGTCGGCGGCGATGCGACGGGCCGGGACGAGGCTCGCGCCCGCGACCTGGTCGCGAGCTGCCCCGAGTGCGCCGTGCTCGCCGCGGACCTCGTCGCCATCGCCCGTGCAACGGCCGACCTGCCCGAGGTCCCGCGGCATCGCGACTTCCGGATCACACCGCAGCAGGCCGCCGAGCTGCACCGGGCGGGTTTCCCGTCGCGGCTGCGGCGCGTCCTCTCCGGCGGATCGGACCGGCCATTCGTCCCCTGGCAGCGCCTGGCGGGCGCGACGGCGGCCATCGGGATCGTCATGGCGCTCGTGACGTCGCCCGTGGGCCTGGCCGCGCTCTCGCCCGGGCACGCGACCCTGAGCGCTCCCGGCGCCGCGCCGGCACTGACCTCGCAGGGCGGGACGGTCGGCGGCGCGCCCGAGCACGTGAGTGGTGCCGGTGCGAGCCCGGCCGCCGCGGCCGCCGCGAGGGCCGCTGCGAGCGCCGCCCCGGCCACCGTGTCCGTGGGGAGCAGTGGGCCGACCCCGTCCGGAGTGCCCGCTGCGTCCCCGGCGGGACCGCTCGCCCAGGCTCCGGTCGCCGGTAGCGCGACGAGCGGGCCGGTCGCGGCTGCCACCGAAGGCCCAGGGGCATCGATGGGCGCGGCCGGCGCCGGCTCCACGGGCACTGCGCCCGACACCTCGGGCACGTCGGCCGGCCCATCGGCGGGGGCCGTCGGCCCGGCATCCGCCGGGGCGCCCGAGGGTGGCCAGTTCGGCTCGTCCATCGCCCGTGCGCGAGGGCCCGGGTCACCGTTCGGGCCGTGGGAGGCGTGGCTTGTCGTCGCCGCAGCGGGAGGCGTCGGCTTCCTTGCGCTGCACCTCGCCGCGCGCCGCGCGGCATAGCCGGCCGCCCGCGCGCGCCGGTCCGGTGACCCCGCCCGGGTCGGGTCGAGTCGGGTCGCTCGCCGCCATCCCGCGACGCGCGCGATCGCGGGGGTCACTTGCGGCGCTCCGGCGCCGCCGGACCGCGGGCCGGCGCTGCGAACCTCGGACGCCGCGGCGTCGCGCATACAATCGGGTGTGCCCGCGATCCGCAACTCCTCGATTCGCGCCCGCCAGCCGGCGCGCATCGAGCGATGCCCGACCACCCGCCGAAGCGCGAGGTCCCCATGGAGCGCCTGATGCTCCTCGACGCGAACGGCCTCATCTACCGGGGCTACTTCGCGCTGATCAACACGCCGCTCACGACGAGCCGGGGGCTCCTCGTCAACGCCGTCTTCGGGTTCTGGTCGATCGTGCTGCGCGGCTTCCAGGACGTGAAGCCCGACTATGTGATCTGCGCGTTCGATCTGTCCGGACCGACGTTCCGCCACGAGGCCTTCGCCGACTACAAGGCCACGCGGCAGAAGATGCCGGACGACCTGCGCGAGCAGTTCCCGCGAGTGCGCGAGCTCGTCGAGGCGTTCCGCATCCCGATCTACGAGATGCAGGGCTACGAGGCCGACGACGTCATCGGGACGCTGAGCCGGCAGGCCGAGACGCGCGACCTCGAGACGACGATCGTCTCGGGCGATCTCGACATGCTCCAGCTGGTGACCGACCGGACGTGCGTGATGACGACGCGCGGCGGCGTCCAGATGACCGTCACGTACGACCCGGCGACGGTCCGGGAGCGCTACGGGCTCGAGCCGGCCCAGATGATCGACTTCAAGGCGCTCAAGGGCGACACGACCGACAACATCCCCGGGATCCCGGGCGTCGGTGACAAGACCGCGTCGAAGCTGTTGCAGGACTTCGACACCCTGGAGGGCATCTACGAGCACCTCGCCCAGGTGAGGCCCGACTCGCTGCGTGCGAGGCTCGAGGGCCACCGCGAGCAGGTGCTGTCGTGGCGCGAGCTCGTCACGATCCACCGCGACCTTCCGATCGACCTGCAGCTCGATGCCGCCCGGATGGGCCACTACGACCGCGACGAGGTCATGCGGCTGTTCCGGGAGTACGAGTTCCGGTCGCTCATCGAGCGGCTGCCGCCGCTGTCGGGGGAAGGGCCCCGGGAGCCGGGCGCGCTGCTGCGCGAGGCGGATGCGGGTGGGGCGGTGTCCGCGGCGATCGTGCCTGGCCGGGAGCTCGCGGCGGACCGGCGCGCACGGACGGGAGTGGGCGCACCTGCGGGACCGGGGGCAGTGGCGCCTTCAGGGGGGGAGAGGCCGCCGTCCGGCCTCCAGTTGACCCTGGACTTCGACGCGCTCACGCCATCCCGCGAGCGGGGAGGCGCGGAGTACGACGCGCAGGCCGCGTCGGCGATCGCCGAGGCGGAGGGAACGACCGGGATCGACGAACAGGGGGCCCGGGATGCCGGCGAGCCTGCCGGCCGGGTCGACGGCGCACAGTCCGGGCGGCACGTCGCCGGGTCGCAGCCCGCCTCGCCCGCCATCGTCGTCGACCGCGTCGACCCCGCATCCGCGCTCGCTGCCGCGCTGCGCGATCCGGCGCGAATCGAGCGACTCGAAACCGATCCCGCCTCGCTCCGGTCATGGCTCGCCGCGCAGCCGGAGCTCGCCGTCGGCCTCGTCCTCGACCGTCCGGAGCCCCGCCGCGGACGCCCACTCGCGATCGCCGTCGCGGGGGCCGACTGCCGCGTCGTGACCGCCGCAGAGGAGCTCGCGCCGGCCGTGCTGTCGGCCGTGGTGGAGTCGGGAAGGCCGGTCGTCGGGCACGAGGCCAAGCAGCTGCTCGTCGCCCGGATCGATGCCGTCGACCCGCACGCGGAGCGGTCGGCCTCCGACATTCCGCTTCCGCGGGTCGCGTTCGATACGCAGGTCGCGGCGTACATCCTGAACGCCACGCTCCGCAGCCAGCCGCTCGTCGACATCGCCTTCGAGCGCCTCGGCGTCCAGCTGCCGCCGCGGTCGGATCTCCAGCCGTGGCACGCTGCCGCGCTCGAGGCGCTCGCCGTCGCCGCCGTCCGCGGCCCGCTCCACGAGGCGCTCGAGGAGGAATCGCTCGACAGGCTGTACGACGAGATCGAGTTGCCGCTCATCCCGGTCCTGGCCGGCATCGAGGCGACCGGCGTCCGTATCGACGACCACGCGCTCGCCGGCCTGGGCCGGGAGTTCTCCGAGGAGATCGGCCGCCTCGAGCAGGAGATCTACCGGGACGTCGGGCACGAGTTCAACCTGGGCAGCCCGAAGCAGCTCGAGCAGATCCTCTTCCACGAGCTGAACCTGCCCAAGGGGAAGCGCACCAAGACCGGCTACTCGACGGACGCGGCGACGCTCGAGGGGCTGAAGGCGGCGCACCCCATGGTCGAGAAGCTGCTCGACTGGCGCGCGTACACGAAGCTCAAGAGCACGTACGTCGACGCGCTCCCTGGCCTGATCGACCCCGACACCCGCCGGCTGCACACGACGTTCCACCAGGCCGTCGCCGCGACCGGCCGCCTCAGCTCGTCGGATCCGAACCTCCAGAACATCCCGATCCGGACGGAGCTCGGCCGGCGCATCCGGCGCGCGTTCGTCGCCGGCGACCCGTCACTGACGCTGCTCGCCGCCGACTACAGCCAGATCGAGCTGCGCATCCTGGCCCACGTCTCAGGCGACGAGCACCTGCGCGAGGCGTTCGCGCGCGGCGAGGACATCCACCGGGCGACGGCGGCGCGGGTCCTGCACAAGGCGCCCGAGGACGTCAGGCCCTCGGAGCGGTCGATGGCGAAGATGGTGAACTTCGGGATCGCCTACGGGATGAGCGACTTCGGGCTCTCGAACCGGGCCGGCATCCCTCAACGGGAGGCGCGGGAGTTCATCACGACGTACTTCGCGACGTACAGCGGGATCAGTTACTACATGCTCCACATCAAGGACGTCGCGCGCACCCAGGGGTACGTGACCACCCTGCTCGGGCGGCGCCGCTTCATCCCCGAGCTGCAGGAGCGCAACCCGAACCTGCGCGCGGCCGGGGAGCGCATGGCGATCAACATGCCGATCCAGGGCACGGCCGCCGACATCATCAAGCTCGCGATGATCCGGGTCGCCGAGCGGCTCCGCCGCGAGAGGTTTCGCGCCCGCATCCTCCTCCAGGTCCATGACGAGCTGCTGTTCGAGGTGCCCCGCGACGAGGTGGCGCGACTGGCGCCCGTCGTGCGCGAGACGATGGAGTCGGCGATGCCCCTCGACGTCCCGCTGACGGTCGACCTGAAGTCGGCCGACGACTGGGAGGCGATGACGCCACTCCCGGATGCCCCGCCCGGCGTCTGATCGAGCAGCGCCGGCCGTTCGCTCCGGCTCGTCGCCGTGGGTGGGCGGGAGCACCGAGCGGCGGCAGGCGCCGGGGCAGGCACGGGCGCGAGTCGCCCGCGCCCCGGGACTCGTACGGGGCCGAGACAAAGGGAAACCGGCGCGCCTGAGGAGCGACGCGCCGGTTTCTTCTGAATGGGATGTTCGGGATCAGGCGCGATGCTGCGGGTGCCCGTCCTCTCCGGGGATGGCGGGCCACCAGGGCCGGCAGTCGCCGGGCTGCGAGTCCGCGCCGCACGTGATCGCCAGGATCCCCACGACCGCGAGGAGCACGACGAACGCGAGCAGGTCCATGCCGCGGAGCGTACGGGGGCTGGTTGATGAGAGCAAATCGAAGTGCTTCAATAAATGATCATGGCGCCTGATCATTGGCCGGACCTCGAGCTCCGGCATCTCCAGAGCTTCGCCGCGGTCGCCGAGACGGGGTCCTTCCACGAGGCGGCGGACCGGCTCGAGTACACCCAGTCGGCCGTCAGCCAGCACGTGGCCGCGCTCGAGTCGATCGTGGGCGCGCGGCTCCTGGAACGATCGCGCGGTCGCCGGAGCGTCGAGGTGACCGAGGCCGGGCGGCTCCTGCTCCGCCACGCCGACGCGGTGCTGGCCCGCCTCAGTGCCGCGCGCGCGGATCTCCGCGCGTACGCGTCCGGCGAGGCCGGCGTGCTTCGCGTGGGCACGTACCAGAGCGTCGGCACGCACATCCTCCCCGCCGTGGTCGGGCCCTTCGCGGGCGCGTGGCCGGGCGTGGACGTGCAGCTCATCGAGGGATCGAGCGACTCGGGCATGCAGTCGTACGTCGAGTCCGGCGCGCTCGACCTGACGTTCGGCGTGCTGCCGCTCCCCGAGGGGCCCTTCGAGGGCATCGAGCTGCTGCGCGACCCGTACATGCTCGTCGTTCCCGCGTCCTCGCGGCTGGCGTCGCTCGGGGCGAACCCGCCGGCGCAGGCGTTCGCCGGCGAGTCGCTCATCGGGTTTCGCTCGTGCCGGAGCATGGACGCCGTCGAGGCGCAGCTGCGGCGGGACGGCTGCGAACCGCGGTTCGTGTTCCGGTCCGACGACAACGGGACTGTGCAGGCGCTGGTGAGCGCAGGGATCGGCTCGGCTCTCGTGCCGCTGCTCGCGGTGGACCCCTCGAGCCCGACCATCCGTGCGATCCGCACGGACCTCCCGCCGCGCCGGATCGCGCTCATGTGGCACCGGGACCGCTACCGGTCTCCGGCGATGCAGGCGTTCATCGACATGGCGCTCGAGGTCGGGGCGCGGGTCCAGCACGAGATCGCGCCGGACCTCGCGCCCACGACCGCCGAGGCCGAGCTCGCCCCGCCGGACGGCGCGCCGCGCATCGCGCCGGAGCGTCCGGCCCGGGGAACGGCGCCCGGCAAGCCGGACGCGGCCCCCGCTACCCTCTGACGATGCCCGAGCTTCCTGAAGTCGAGACGATCGCGCGCGACCTGCGCCCGCTCGTGGTCGGCCGCACGATCATGGGCGCCTGGACTGACTGGCCGCGGGTCGTCGCGTACCCGGGCGTCGACGCGTTCATGGCAGGCGCGAGGGACCGCGAGGTGCGCAGCGTCGAACGACGGGCGAAGTGGCTCCTGCTCGGCCTCGATGGCGGGCTGGTGCTCGCGATCCAGGTGAAGATGACCGGCCAGCTGTTCGTGGTGCCGGCGGATGCGCCGCGCGACCGGCACGTCCACTTCGTGGCCGACCTGGACGACGGGCGCCAGCTCAGGCTCCGCGACA
>JAJYGH010000007.1:54640-58082 GCA_021785175.1 Chloroflexota bacterium
CGCCGAGCCGGGGGACGTCGTCCGTGACCTGTTCGCCCACCACGGTCCCGAGCCGCTCGACCCGTCGTTCACGCTCGCCCGGTTCCGGGAGCGCCTCCGCGGCCGTCGCGGCCGGCTCAAGCCACTCCTGCTCGACCAGTCCTTCGTCGCGGGCGTCGGCAACATCTACGCCGACGAGGCGCTGTGGCGCGGGCGCCTGCATCCACTGCGCACGGTCACGACGCTGCGGCCCGACGACGAGCGTCGGCTGTACCGCTCGCTGCTCGACGTCCTTCGGGAGGCGGTGGAGCAACGTGGCAGCTCGGTCGACGACTACACGGCCCCCGCAGGCGACGGGGAGATGCAGGACCACCTGCAGGCGTATCAGCGGACCGGATTGCCCTGCCTCCGGTGCGGGCGACCGATGCGCCGGATCGTCGTGGGGCAGCGCGGCACGCACTACTGCTCGTGGTGCCAGCGTCTCCCGGTTTCGGACCGCGCGGCGGGGAGGGAGATCCGTGCCGCGGCGAAGACGCGCCGGCGGAGCGCACGTGCGGGCGCGGCCGACGTGACTGTCCCGGCTGGCGCGACGACGCCTGGCGGCGTGACGGGCGCGGGCGGCTGACGTGTCGATCCTCCGGTTCGAGCACGTGCGGCGCGAGGTGGGCACCTTCCGGATCCTCGACGACGTCACGGCGGCGATCGCCCATGGAGAGCGAATCGGCCTCGTCGGCGTGAACGGCGCGGGCAAGACGACGCTGCTCCGGCTCGCCACGGGCGCCGACGAGCCCGACGGCGGCCGCGTCGAGCGCAAGCGGGGGCTGCGCGTCGGGATGCTGGCCCAGGAGACCAACCTCGACGTGCGGTTCACGATGGCTGCCACGCTGCGTGCTGCCGTGCGCGCGGGGGCGGCGGAGACCGAGCGGCTCGAAGCGGAACTCGCTGCGCTCGAGGCCGCCGGCGCGGAGGCCGTCAGCTCACCCCGGTACGCGGACCTGCGGCACCGCTTCGAGGCGCTCGATGGATACCGGCTCGACCTCCGCGTCGACGAGACCCTGAGCGGCCTCGGGTTCGAGCGGGGCCAGTGGGAGCGTCCGCCGACGGGCCTGTCGGGAGGCGAGCAGACGCGCGCGGCGCTGGCGCGGCTCATGGTCGCCGACCCCGACCTGCTGCTCCTCGACGAGCCGACGAACCACCTCGACGTCGGTGCGCTCGAATGGCTCGAGCTCGCGCTGGCCCGCCGGACGCGCGCTCTGCTGGTCGCCTCGCACGACCGCGCCTTCCTCGACGCTGTCGTGGAGCGGGTGTGGGAGCTCCGCGATCGGCGGCTCGAGACGTTCCGCGGCTCGTACAGCGCGTACGCCGTGCAGGCGGCGGAGCGCGATGAGCAGCGACGCCGCCAGGCCGAGGCGACGCAGGACGCGGCCACGCGCGAGGCCGAGCTCATCCAGAACTACCGGAGCCACCGCAACTACGCGAAGATGCACGAGCACGAGCGGCGGCTGGCGTCGATCCGGCAGGCCGAGGCGCCGCGCCCGGGCCGGCGCATGAAGCTGCCCCCGGGCGGGCTGGTCGGGGGCGGGCCGGTCCGGTCGGGCGACATCGTCGTCTCCGTCCGCGATGCCGTCGTCGGGTTCCCGCCCGTGCCGGGCGAGACGGAGGGCACGCCCATCCTGCGCGTCCCGCGGCTCGAGGTGCGGCGCGGGGAGCGAGTCGGGATCGTCGGGCCGAACGGGGCCGGCAAGACCACGCTCCTTCGAACGGTCGGCGGGGAGTTGTTCCCGCTCGACGGCGTCGTGTCGATCGGGCACGGAGTTCAGCTCGCGTACCTCGCGCAGCTTCGGAACGCGGCGTTTCCAGGTGAGACGGTGCTCGACGCGCTGGTCGACCGGGTCGACATCGGGCAGGCGGAAGCGCGCGGGTATCTCGCGCGGTTCCTCTTCCGGGGCGAGGACGTGTTCAAGCCGGTGTCGGAGCTGTCCGGGGGCGAGCGATCGCGCCTCGAGCTGGCGCTGCTCGGGATCTCGCCGGCGAACCTGCTGCTGCTCGATGAGCCCACGAACCACCTCGACATCCCGGCGCGCGAGGCCCTCGAGTCGTTCCTGCGCGAGTCGCCCGCGACGCTCCTGATCGTGTCGCACGACCGGCGGCTGCTCGAATCCACCTGCGAGTCGCTCTGGATCGTGGAGGAGGGCAGCGGCGTGCGGCCCGGGGCCGCGGTCGCATTCCGCGGCGGATGGCACGAATGGCGCGCGGCGGCCGCCGACGGGTGGACGGTGGCGCAGGCGCTCGACCTCGAGGTGCGGCGCCTGTCCGGCACGCCCCTCTCGCCTGCGGCCCCGCACCGACGGCCCGCTGCCGGGGACGGGCGGCGCGCGGGCGCGACCCTGGTCAGTGGAGACGGGCGGCGCGCGGGTGCCGGCGCGGGGGACGGGACGGTGCCGCGAAGCGCCATGCCGAGTGGCCGGGGACGGGACCGGTCGATCGACAGCGCACCGAGCGGCAGCAACCCGAAGGCCGGCGGTCATGCGAGGCCGGCGCTGCTCTCCAAGGACGCGTACCGTCGACAGAAGGCCGCGGTCGATGCGGACCTGACGCGGTTGGGCCTGCGGAAGAGCCACATCGAACTGGCCCTGGCGGACCCTGCGGTGCAGGCGAACTTCGTCGAGTTGCGACGGCTCACGAGCGAGCTGGTCGACGTCGACCGGGCGCTGGCGGCGGCCGAGGACACCTGGCTCATGTTGGAGGAGCGCGCGCCGCGCTGACGCCGGCGACGCTCGGCCGGCGAGCGACGAGATGGACGGGACCAACGGGACGGCGGGGGGCGTCGAACCGGGAGGGACGCGGGGTGACGGTGGTGATCGGGCTCACGGGGCCGATCGGGTGCGGCAAGACGACAGTGGCCGGCTGGCTGGCCGCCCTTGGCGGCGTGATCGTCGATGCCGACGCACTCGCGCGACGCGCGACGGACCGCGGCCAGCCCGCGCTGCCAGCCATCCGCGCGAGGTTCGGCGACGGCGTGTTCGACGCGGAGGGCAACCTCGATCGCGGCGCGCTCGCCCGCGTCGTGTTCACCGACCAGCGCGCGCTCGCGGACCTCGAGGCGATCGTGCACCCCGCGGTGCACCAGATGATCCTCTCGGAGGTCGCGGACGGACAGCGGGCAGGGGCGCCGTTTGTCGTGCTCGAGGCGATCAAGCTGGTCGAGGCGGGCCTGGCGGCGCTGTGCGACGTGGTGTGGATCGTCGAGTGTGGGCCGGACGTCCAGCGGGCGCGGCTTGCCGGACGGGGCATCGCGCGGGACGACGCGGAACGCCGGATCCACGCGCAGGGGCAGCATCTCGCGGACCGTCTTGCGGCGCGGCTCGCGCGGGAGCAGCCGCTGCTTCCGGTCCGCCGGCTCCGGACCGACGGGCGCGAGTCCGACGTGCGCCGGGAGGTCGAGTCGCTCGCCCCTGCGTGA
>JAJYGH010000007.1:58139-72261 GCA_021785175.1 Chloroflexota bacterium
ATTGAGCAGCCGCGGTAGTATCGTTCGCCCATGCCGCCCTTCAGGCTCGTCGCGCCGTTCCGCCCCACCGGAGATCAGCCGCAGGCCATCGACCGCCTCGCGGACGGCCTCGCGCGGGGCGTCAAGCGCCAGACGCTGCTCGGAGCCACGGGCACGGGCAAGAGCCTGGTCCCCGACGAGCCCGTGCTCATAGGGCGGCAGGACATGTACGGGCGGGTGACGTGGTCCGTGGAGTCGATCGGAGGCGTGGTCGACGCGGAGCTCCGAGCGGCCGGACTGGGGCCCGATCCTTCCGCCACTGTCGCGTGTCGGCCGGGTGGCGACGGAGGCGGGCTCCTCGTCGCCACCGTCGATCCTGCCACGCACGGGACCGTCGTTCGTCCCGTGTACGCCGTATCGCGTCATACGTCGCCCCCGACCATGTACCGGGTCACGACGCTCGACGGGCGCGCGGTCACCGTCACGCCCGACCACAACTTCGTCCGCCTGGGATCGGGCGGTCGCCTGGAGACCGTGGAGACGGCGGAACTGGGGCCGGGCGATTCGCTGCCGCTGCCGGTTCGCCTCCCGCAGCCGGCGAATCCGCTGTCCCGCTTCGACGTCGCGCACGAGGTCGGGGGCGCGCCCCTGTACGTGCGAGGGCCCGCGGTCCTCGATCGCTCGACACCAGTCGCTGCGCGTCGCTCGCTGCAGCCGCCCGCCCGCGCGCCACTCGCAGCCGTCGGCGCCGCCGGCGTGGCCGTCATGGAGCGCTTCGGACCGCCGCAGATCAGCGCCCGCCGCGGCGTGCACGCGCTGGATGCGAGCATCGCAACCGACGACGCGTGGATGGCCCAGCTCGGCCTGTTCGTCGCCGAGGGCCATGTGGCTAGCCGCTTCGCGACGATCGCACCCGCACCCGAGTCGATCGACCCTGCGCGGGACCTCCTCGACCGCTCCGGAATCCGGTGGTTCGACCGCGGACGCTGTGAGCTGGGGATCGGCTCCCGGGTAGCCACCGAGACCCTGCGGGCTCTGTGCGGGGAGCGAGCTGGCAACAAGCACCTCCCGGCGTTCTGGGCGAGTCTGGACGACCACGCGCTCGGACGGCTGCTCGCCGGATACTTCGAGGGCGACGGCTGGGTCGAGAACCGCGGAGCCGCCGTGCTGGCCGTGACGAAGAGCACGCGGCTCGCGAACGAGCTGGCCTATGCCCTGCTTCGGTTCGGGGTCGTCGCAAGACTGTCGCGGACGAGGAAGCGCGCGGTGGGGACGCCGCACGAGGGAGCCGACTACTGGCAGATCGCCATCCGGGGGGCCGACGACATCGGGGCGTTCGCGCGGTTCGTCGGTTTCCTCGGTAGTCGCAAGCGGGCACAACTGGCGGCGATCGTCAACGCGTCCGTTGCCGGCAACGCGGACGTGCTGCCACCCCAGGCCGCCCAGGCCCTGCTCGATGGCCGGCTCGCGCTCGGCGTGCGCCAGCAGGATCTCGCGGCCGCCGCCGGTCTGTCGCGCGCGGCCGTCGGGTTGCTCGAGTCAGGACGGAGATCTCTCCGGCGCAGCACCGGGCGCCGGCTCCTCAGGGCGCTGACGGGCCTGGTGGTGGCACGGGGAGATGGCGGGTCTCCGGACGCGCTCGCTGCGACGGACACGCTGGAACGGCTCCTCGCGTGCCGCTGGACCGAGGTGGCGTCCGTCGAGCCGGTTGCGGCGACGTCCGCGTCGGTGTACGACCTGTCCGTGGCGGGCGCTGAGACATTCTTCGCCGGTTTCGGTGGGCTCGTCGTCCACAATACCTACACCATCGCGTCCGTCATCGAGAAGCACCAGAAGCCGACGCTGGTGCTGGCGCACAACAAGACGCTGGCCGCACAGCTGTACAGCGAGTTCCGCGAGTTCTTCCCCGAGAACGCCGTCGAATACTTCGTCTCGTACTTCGACTACTACCAGCCCGAGGCGTACCTGCCCCGGAGCGACACGTACATCGAGAAGGACTCGAGCCGGAACGACGAGATCGACAAGCTCCGGCACGCGGCGACCAAGGCCCTGTTCGAGCGGCGGGACGTCATCATCGTCGCCTCGGTCAGCTGCATCTACGGCCTGGGCGCACCCGTCGACTACGGAGCGACAGTCATTCGGCTCCGCGTCGGCGGCCAGTACCGCCGCGACGGGGTCCTCCGCCAGCTGGTCGACCTCCAGTACCAGCGCAATGACGCCTCCCTGACGCGCGCCCGTTTCCGAGTCCGCGGCGACACGCTCGAGCTGCAGCCCGCCTACGACGACTTCGTCGTGCGCGTCCAGTTCTTCGGCGACGAGGTCGAGCGGATCGTGGAGATCGACCCGCTCACCGGCGAGATGCTCGCGGAGCGGAAGGACGTGTCGATCTACCCGGCCTCGCACTACGTCACCCCCGTGGACAAGCTCCGCGAGGCGATCGTCGACATCGAGGCCGAGATGGAGGAGCGCTGCACGCAGCTCGACGCCGAGGGGCGGGTGCTCGAGGCGGCCAGGCTCCGGCAGCGCACGACGTTCGACCTCGAGATGATGCGCGAGCTCGGCTTCTGCTCCGGCATCGAGAACTACTCCCGGCACCTGGCGCGGAGGCCGGCGGGATCCCGACCGTGGACGCTGCTCGATTACTTCCCGCCCGACTGGCTCCTCGTCGTCGACGAGAGCCACATGACGATCCCGCAGGTCGTCGGGATGTACAAGAACGACCGGACGCGCAAGGAGATCCTCGTCGACTTCGGGTTCCGGCTCCCGTCCGCACTCGACAACCGACCGCTCACGTTCGAGGAGTTCGACGAGCACCTGAACCAGGTGATCTACATGAGCGCGACGCCGGCCGCGTACGAGATGCAGCGCAGCGAGCAGGTGGCGGAGCAGCTGATCCGGCCGACCGGGATCGTCGACCCACGCATCCACGTCCGGAAGACGCGCGGGCAGATCGACGACCTGCTCGACCGCATCCACGAGCGGGTCGCGCGAGGCGAGCGCGTGCTGGTCACGACGCTGACGAAGAAGATGGCCGAGGACCTGGCCGAGTACCTGCGGGACCTGGGCGTCAAGGTCTCGTACCTGCACAGCGAGGTGGACACGCTCGAGCGGGTGCAGATCCTGCGCGACCTGCGGCTCGGGGTGTACGACGTGCTGGTCGGGATCAACCTCCTGCGCGAGGGGATCGACCTGCCGGAGGTGACGCTGGTCGCGATCCTCGACGCCGACAAGGAGGGGTTCCTGCGGAGCGCCTGGTCGCTGATCCAGGTCGCGGGCCGTGCCGCGCGCAACGTCGGCGGCGAGGTGGTCATGTACGCCGACACGATGACGGACTCGATGAAGCTCGCGATCTCCGAGACCGAGCGCAGGCGCGCGGTGCAGATGGCCTACAACACGGAGCACGGCATCGAGCCGACGACGATCGTGAAGGAGGTCCGCGATCTCAACGACCGCCTCCGTGCCGTGGCCGAAGCGCCGGGCGCGTACGTCGAGGGACGCGGTGGGCGCGAGCTCTCCGACATGAGCCGCGAGCAGGTGGCGAAGCTCGTGTCGCGGATGGAGGCCGAGATGCGAGCGGCGGCGCGGGAGCTCGAGTTCGAGAAGGCGGCGGCGCTGCGCGACGAGATCCAGCAGGTCCGGCTGCGCGTGCTCGAGGAGGACGCGTCGCTCGAGGTCGAGCGGGCGGCGGAGCGGGCGGCGGTGACCGGGGCGGGAGCCGACTCACGCGGGCGGCGTGGCCCGGCAGTGGTCGGCGCGACCGCCCGTGGATCCGGCGCCGGCCGCCAGCGCCCTGGCCGTGCGAGCGCGGCGACGGGTGGGAGGACGCCTGGTCGCGAGGGGCGAGGCGGGACCGGCATCGATGCGTCCGAGATGCGGGTGTCGGCCGTGGAGGTGCTTCCGGCCGGCGACGAGCCGGTGGCGGCGCTCGACGAGCCGGGACGCGAGGGTCAGGCGCCGGGAGCGACCGACGAGGGAACGGCCTCCGACTGGCTGCCCGGGATTCGCGACGAGCACGACGACGATGGCGGCTGGCAGGCGAAATGGCTCGAGCGCCAGGCGTGGGACCACCGCGTGACGCCGAACGTGATCCGCCGGACGGGCCAGCGGCCCAGGCGGCGGAGATAGGAGAGGGTTCCGATCCGCCCGGGACGTCCCGGGGCGGGACCGCAGGACCTGCAGCGGGGGGCTGTGCAATGGGCGAACGGGACGCGCTCGAGGTGTTCTACTCGGGCTGGGCGAGTTACCAGGAGGCGCTGTCGGCCGCGGCTGCCACGCTCACGGACGAGCAGCTCCAGCTCCGCGCGGCGCCGCACCTCCGGTCGGTGGGGGAGTTGCTGACGCACCTGGTCGCCGTTCGAGCCGGGTGGTTCCGGGGTGATCTCGGGATGGGGGGCGACGAGTTCCTCGGCATCGCGCGGTGGGACGAGCCGGGCGCCGCTGCCCCGACGGCAGACGAGCTGCGCGCAGGGCTCGCGTCGACGTGGCGGCTCGTCCATCAGTCGCTCGATTCGTGGACCCCGGACGATCTGACCGAGACCGTGCACAGCGCCTGGCCTGGACAGGAGGACGAGACGTACGTCCGCGGGTGGGTCGTCTACCACGTGCTCGAGCACGACCTGCATCACGGCGGCGAACTGGGGTACATGCTCGGGATGCACGGGCTGCCGACGCCGCGGATCTGACGGCGTGGGCGGCGGGCCGCGTCCCGGACGCGCGACGTGGGTGCCGGCGGCGCGGGCAGGAGGGTCAGCCGGCGACTCCGCGGTGCGCGGCGAACAGGTCGACGGTCTGGGGCAGGAATGCAGCGGCCTGCACCTCCGAGTCGCCGGCCCTGCGCGCCCGGTCCGCCGGCCGTGCGACCCGCCGCCCGGCCTCGCGGCAGGAGCCTCGAGCGGATCGCGGATACGCTCATCCCGTGCTGCCGGCGCTGCTCGGGACCGTGCTGTTCCTGCTCGTCGTCGCCGCCACGATCACGCGTCCCCGCGGAATCCCGGAGTGGGTCTCCGCGCTGGCGGGCGCCGCGGTCGTCGTCGCGGCGGGCTTCGTGCCGCCCCTCGACGCCGTGCGCGCCGTCGCCGCCGACTGGAACGTGCTGCTGTTCTTCGTCGGCATGACCGGCCTTGCCGCCGTTGCCGAGCGCAGCGGGTTCTTCGAGCGTGCCGCGGAACTCGCCGCGCAGCTGTCCGCGGGGAGCGGCCGCCGCCTGCTCCTCGCGATCATCGCGCTCGGCATCGTCATCAGCGCGTTCCTCTCGAACGACGCCACCGCGCTGATCCTGACGCCCGTCGTGTACGGGCTGGTCGTCTCGCTCGGGGTCGACGCGCTGCCGTACGTGCTCGCCTGCACGTTCATCGCGGACGCGGCGTCGATGATCCTGCCCGTGAGCAACCCGGTGAACCTGCTGGTGCTCGACGGGCTCGGCCTATCGCTGCCGCGCTATCTCCTGGCGGTCGAGCCCGCGGCCCTCGCCGCCGCGGGCCTGACCGGGCTCGCGTTGCTGTGGCTGTTCCGGCGCGACGTCCCGCGCCGCATCCCGTCGCGGTCGCCGCAGCCGGCGGCCGACCGGACTCCGCGGGTCTGGGGCGGGCTCGGGACCGTCGCACTGGCGTTCGTCGCCGGGGGTCTCGTCGGGGCACCCCTCGGGATCGTCGCCTGCGCGGGCTTCGCGCTGCTGCTCGCACTCGAGGCATCGGCAACGGGCCGGCTGCCCGCCCGCCCTCTCGAGGGCGTCAGCTGGCAGATCCTCGGGTACGTCGCCGGGATGGTCGTGCTCGTTGCGGCGCTCGAACGGCTGGGGGTCGTGGCGCGCGTCGTCGGCTCCGTCCTGGCGTGGGCCGGCTCCTCGCCGCCCGTCGCCGCCGCGGCGTCGAGCCTCCTGGCTGCGCTCGGCTCCAACCTCGTCAACAATGTGCCGATGACGCTGGTCATGATCAGCGGGATCGAGGGCGCGCACCTGTCCGCGGCCGCGCGCGAGGCCGCCGGTTTCGGAACGATCGTCGGAGCCGATCTCGGGCCGAACCTGACGACGGTCGGCTCGCTCGCCACGGTCCTGTGGCTGCTGATCCTTCGCGAGCGCGGCCTCCAGGTCCGGGCGTCCGACTACCTGCGCGTCGGCCTGCTCGCGACGCCGCCCATCCTCGCGGTGGCGACGCTGGCCGTGGTCCTGGCCGTCCGATGACGACGCGCGTGCTCGTCTGCGTGGCGGGCGCCGAGACGCCGGGCTTCTGGACACACGTCCGCGATCTGCTGCCGCCCGACGCGGCCGTCGATCTGTTCCACGTCATCGACGACGCGGCCGCACGGGAGCTCGAGATGCGCGTCTTCCGGCGACCGGGGCACCCGCCGCCCCGCACGCTCGACGAGCGGGCCCGCGCCGCCGAGCAGCGCGGATCCGACGCGATCCTCGACGACGCGGCGCGCGCGCTGGGCCTGGCGGCCGACGTGGCCGTGGGCCGGGGACGCCCGGAGCAGGAGATCGTGAGGCGGGCGATCGAGGGCGACGCCGCCCTGGTGATCGTCGCCAGCCGCCCGGGCGAGGATGCGACAGAGCCCGGCCCGCACAGCCTGGGGCACGTGGCGCGCTTCGTCGTCGACCACGCCCCCTGCCCGGTTCTCGTCGTGCGCCTGACGCCGGCGCGCCCGTTCGTCCCCCAGCCCATGCCACCGACCGCTCCGCGGCCGCCCCGGCCCTGACCCGCGGGGGTGCGTTTGACATCGGCGTCGTTTGCCGCTACGGTGCGCGCCACGATGTACCTCGTTGCACTGAAGGCGAAGCGCTGGCGGCCCTGCCGGGAGGCACGGGCCTAGGGGCTTCGCGTCGGACGACGAGCGGGGCCTCCAGGCGCGGAGGTCCCGAAGGGCCGCGGAACCCACGGTGGTGTCCGCGGCTTTTTCGTGTCCGTCGGTCGATCCGACGAGGGACCCCCGCCCCGGCCCCTCCAGCGGAGGAACGACGGGATGAGAGCGATCGTGGTCGGCGATGGGCCGATGGGCCGTGCGGTGGCGTTGGCCCTCCGGGACCGGGGAGACGAGGTCGAGGTCCTGGGGCGGCCGGAGACGGCGCACCCGCCCGGTCGCTTCTCCGATGTCGACGTCGTCCTGGAGTTCTCGCGCGGCGGCGCGGTGCTCCCGAACCTGGCCGCGGCCCTCGCCGGCGGGTGCCGCGCGTTCGTCATCGGCACGACGGCGTGGACCGTGCAGCCGGCGGAGATCGCCGCGATGCTGACCCAGCACTCGGCGGCCGCGGTCGTGGGGGCGAACTTCAGTCCCGGCGTGAACCTGCTCGGGCGGCTCGTGCAGGCCGCGGCAGCGATGTTCGGCACGCTGCCCGCGTACGACGCCTACGTCCTCGAGTGGCACCGACGCGGCAAGACGGACCGGCCGTCGGGCACGGCACTCGACCTCGCGCGTCGGGTCCTGGACGTGCACCCGGTCAAGCGCCGCGTCGCCGGCGGGGAGCACACCGGGCCGCCGGATCCGGACGAGCTCGAAGTGGTCGGCGTGCGCGCGGGGTCTTCCCCGGGGATGCATCTCGTCGCGTTCGACGCGCCCGGCGAGACCGTCGAGCTGCGGCTCACCGCGCGCGACCGCTCCGCGTACGCGCTCGGTGCGATCGCTGCGGCCGATTGGCTGCTCCGCACGCGGCGTCCGCCCGGACTGCACGCCTTCGAGGTCGTCGTCGACGAGCTGCTCGCCGCGGCGCCCGGGGGACCGCCCGACGTGCAGCCGCCAGCACCCGCCGTATTCCATCCCGCCACGACCACCACGGCGACCGGGCCAGAGGCCCTTGGAGGACTCCGATGAACGATCACTTCCCGAGCGAGACCCGTCGCGCACGTGCGGCGGAGAGCGTCCCCGCCCTGCGCGGCGCGTTCACCGCGCTCGTCACTCCGTTCGACGACGACGGTGCCGTCGACGATGCAGCGCTGGCTCGTCTGCTCGAATGGCAGCTCGCCGGCGGCATCGACGGGCTCGTGCCCTGCGGGACCACCGGGGAATCGCCGACGATGACCCCGGCCGAGCGCGAACGCGTCATCGCCGCCGCCGTCGAGGCAGCGCACCGGTGGACGTCGCGCGACGCGACCCCCGCGGGCCGCCCGCTCGTCGTGGCCGGCACGGGTACGAACGACACCGCGGCCACGATCCGCGCCACGCGCCGCGCGGCCGAGCTCGGTGCCGACGCCGCACTCGTCGTGACGCCGTACTACAACCGCCCCGATCAGCGGATGCTGGCCGCGCACTTCAGCGCGGTCGCCGACGAGGGTGGCCTCCCGATCGTCGTGTACAACGTGCCCTCGCGCACGGGCGCGAACGTGGAGGCCGACACGACGCTGCGGCTGGCGGAGCACCCGCGCGTCGTGGCCGTCAAGGAGGCGTCGGGCAACCTCGAGCAGATCGCGACGATCATCCGCGACCGGCCGAGCGGCTTCTCCGTGATGGCGGGCGACGATGCGTGGACGCTCGCCGTGCTTGCGATGGGCGGCGACGGCGTCATCAGCGTCGCCTCGAACGAGATCCCGGGCGAGATGGCCGCGCTGTGCGCGGCGGCGCGCGACGGCGATTGGGTTCGGGCGCGTGCGCTGCACGATCGCTGGCTGCCGCTGTTCCGCGCGAACTTCCGCGGCGGCCCGAACCCGGTCCCCGTGAAGGCGGCCCTCTCGATGATGGGCCTGATCCGCGACAGCCTCCGGCAGCCGCTCCTGCCGCTCGACCAACCGGCGCGCGAACGGCTGGCGTCCGTCCTGACCGGCGGCGGCCTGCTGCCGACCGACGACACCGCAGCGGAGGTCGCGACGGCCGGTGCGACCGTCCCTGGGCGGCGCGCGACCGGCGGGTCGGCCGCCCAGCACCGCAGTCCCGCCCCCGCCCCGGCGGCCGCGGCGTCCATCGTCGGTGGCCGGGCATGAGCGCCGCGCTCCCCGGCCCTGGCGGCGAACTCGTGGGCGAACAGCGCCACCCGGGGTCGAGGCTGCTCGAGGACCTCGACGCCGGACGCCGACGTGCGGCATGGCCGGACCCGGCGGCGCCGGACGGGTGGCGCGTGGATGCCGGCCTCCGCTCCGAGCTGCTCTCGCTGTTCCGCGATCCGGCGATGCGCTCCTGGCAGGTCGGAGGCCTGTTCGGGTTCTCGGACCGGGCATCGCTGCCGACGAAGCGGCTGGACGGCGGACGATGGCGCGTCGTGCCCGGGGGCACGAGCGTCCGTGCAGGCGCGTACCTCGGCGAGGGGGTCGTGATCATGCCACCCTCGTACGTGAACGTCGGCGCGTGGGTCGGCGACGGGACGATGGTCGACTCGCACGTGCTCGTCGGTTCGTGCGCCCAGGTGGGCGCCCGCGTCCACCTCTCGGCCGGCGTGCAGCTCGGCGGGGTGCTCGAGCCGGCCAACGCGCGCCCGGTGATCGTCGAGGACGACGCGTTCGTCGGTGCGCAGTGCGGCCTCTTCGACGGCGTCCTCGTCGGACGTGGCGCGGTGCTCGCCGCGGGCGTCGTCCTCACCGGAACGGGCCGGCTGTACGACCTGGTCGCCGGGCGCGTCCTGGAGGGGTCGCCCGAACGCCCGCTGTCCGTCCCTCCCGGCTCGGTCGTCGTCCCGGCGACGAGGCCCGCGCGCGGTGCGTTCGCTCAGGAGCTCGGAGTCGCGCTCGCGTGCGCGGCGATCGTGAAGCTGCGCGACCAGGGAACGTCGGCCCGGACCGCGCTCGAGGAGGCGCTGCGATGACGGACCCGCGGGGCCGCGGCGAGGTCGCCGCGTCGACCGTCGCGGGCCCGCGAGCCGAAGCCGGCAGCCTCTGGTCCGACGGCCTGCTCGCCGGCATCGATCCGGTGGCCCTTGCCGGGACGTACGGCACGCCACTGTACGTGTACGACCTCGCGCTGGTCGCGGCGCGCATCGCCGCGCTGCGCGGGGCCCTGCCTCCGTCCTGCGACGTCGCGTACGCGGTCAAGGCGAACCCCTCCCTTGCAGTCATCACGACGATCGCCCAGGCCGGCGTGGGCTGCGACGTCTCGTCGCTCGGCGAGCTCGAGGCGGTGCGGCGCGCGGGCGTCGAGATGCGCCGGGTCGTGGTCACGGGCCCGGGCAAGCGCGACGAGCTGCTCGAGGCGGCGGTGGCGCTCGGCGCGCAGACGGTCGTCGTCGAATCGCCGGGCGAGCTGGAGCGCCTCGAGCGAGCGTCGGCCCGAGCGGGCCGCGTCACGTCCGTGCTCTTCCGCCTCCCCGCGCACGAGGGACAGACGTTCGGGATGGCCTGGGACGACGCCGTTCGCTCGGGTCGGCGCGCGGCGGCGTCGTCGTGGCTCGACCCGCTCGGCGTGCACGCGTTCGGCGTCTCCGCCGAACGGGATCATCGCGTCCTGCTCGACCACGTGTCGCGGACAGTCGAGCGCGGACGGCGGCTCGCAGCGGAGGCCGGGTTCGCGCTGCGTCTCGTCGACGTCGGCGGTGGCTTCGGGATCCCCTACGCGGAGGGCGAGCCGCCGCTCGACCTGCAGGCGCTCGGGGAGGGGCTGGCGGCGTTGCACGCGGAGTGGGGGGCCGGAGCCGCGTCCGGCCTGCGCGTCCTGTTCGAGCCGGGGCGGTTCCTCGTCGGGCCGGCCGGCGCCTACGTCGCGCGTGTCGTCGACGTGAAGCGCCTGGACGGGCGGATCGTGGCGACGGTCGATGGCGGCATCAACCACCTGCTCGCTCCCGCGCTCGTCGGCCGCCGGCACCGGCTGCGCCTGGTCGCACCCGGCGGCGCCGCGGAGCGGCCGTTCGTGGCTGCCACGATCGTCGGCCCGCTCTGCACCGGCCTCGACGTGCTCGCCCGCCCCGACGCCTTTCCCGAGCCGCGCCCCGGAGACCTGCTCGTCGCGCTCGACGCCGGCGCCTACGGATTCACCCAGTCGATGCCGTGGTTTCTGTCGCAGCTGGGAGCCGCCGAGGTCGCCGTCCTTGACGGCCGAGCGTGGCTCGCGCGTCCGAGGCTCGACTCGTCCGCCGTGCTCGACGTGCAGGCAGCCCGGGCGGTGGTCCCGTCGACCCGAACCCCGTCCGCCGTCCTCGACGCCCCGGGCACCGTCCAGCCCGCCGGGAAGTAGTACATCTGTTCACATTCACCTCGACGGGCTACACTGGACGGGTATGCCGCAGGACCTCCTCGTCGTTCGCGGGGCACGCGAGCACAACCTCAAGAACATCACCGTCGAGCTGCCGCGCGACCGCCTCATCGTCATCACAGGGCTCTCCGGGAGCGGCAAGTCGAGCCTCGCCTTCGACACCATCTATGCCGAGGGCCAGCGACGCTATGTCGAGAGCCTGTCCGCGTACGCGCGCCAGTTTCTCGGCCAGATGGAGAAGCCGGACGTCGACCAGATCGACGGCCTGAGCCCCGCGATCTCCATCGACCAGAAGGGCGCAGGGCGCAACCCACGGTCGACGGTCGGCACGGTCACCGAGATCTACGACTACCTCCGGCTCCTGTTCGCCCGTGCCGGCCACCCGCACTGCCCCGTCTGCGGCCGCGAGATCGCCCGCCAGAGCGTGCCCCAGATCGTGGACCGCATCCTCGCGATGCCGGACGGGACGCGGCTGCTGATCCTCGGCCCGCTCGTCCGCGACCGGAAGACCGAGGGCGACCGCGTCTTCGAGGCCGCACGCAAGCAGGGCTTCGTCCGCGTCAGGGTCGACGGGGAGCTGCTCGACCTCGACGAGGTCCGGTCGCTCGACAAGTACAAGCGCCACACGATCGAGGTGGTCGTCGACCGGCTCATCGTCCGGCACGCCGACGCCGAGGGGGTCGCGTACGAGCCCGACCATCCGAATCCCGACCAGGGTCGCATCGCCGACTCGGTCGAGACCGCGCTGCGGCTGGGCGAGGGCGTCATGGTCGTCGCCCCGGCGGACCCCGGATCGTTCGACGAGCAGCGCTTCAGCGAGCGCTACAGCTGCCCCTTCGACGGCACGATCCTCGAGGAGCTGGAGCCACGGAGCTTCTCGTTCAACTCGCCGCACGGCGCGTGCCCGACGTGCACGGGGCTCGGCGTGCGCCTCGAGATCGACCCCGCCCGGCTCATCCCGAACCGCGACCTGTCGCTCCGCGAGGGCGCGCTCCAGCCGTGGACCCGGATGCCGATGGAGAACTCCTGGCAGCTCCGGATCATCGAGGCGATCGCCGAGCGGCACGGGTTCCGCACGGACGTGCCGGTGCGCGAGCTCTCGGCGGAGGCAGCGCACCTGCTCCTGTACGCCGAGCGTGGCGAGCGCGTCATCGTGCGCTACCAGCACGACCGCGGCGAGAACTCGTACGAGGCCACGTTCGAGGGCCTCGTGCCGAACCTCGAGCGGCGCTACCGCGAGACGGACTCCGAGTACGTGAAGTCGGAGATCGAGCGGTACATGGTCGAGCGGCCCTGCCCGGCATGCGGCGGCAAGCGGCTGCGCCCCGAGGCGCTGAGCGTGACGATCGACGGGCGGACGATCGCCGACGTGACCGCCCTGTCGGTGACAGACGCGCTCCAGTGGGCGACCGACCTGCCGTCGCGGCTGTCCGCGCGCGAGGTGACGATCGCGCGCCAGGTGCTCAAGGAGATCCGCGCGCGGCTCGGGTTCCTCGTCGACGTCGGGCTCGACTACCTGACGCTCGACCGCACCAGCCAGACGCTGTCCGGCGGCGAGGCCCAGCGGATCCGGCTCGCGACGCAGATCGGGTCGAGCCTCATGGGCGTGCTGTACATCCTCGACGAGCCGTCGATCGGACTCCACCAGCGCGACAACGCGAAGCTCATCGCGACGCTCACCCGCCTGCGCGACCTCGGCAACACGCTGATCGTCGTCGAGCACGACGAGGAGACGATCCGGACGGCCGACTGGGTGGTCGACGTCGGGCCCGGCGCCGGCGAGCACGGTGGCGAGGTGGTCGCCGCCGGTCCGCTCGAGGCGATCCTCGCCGAGCCCCGTTCGCTGACCGGCGCGTATCTGCGCGGGGAGGCGTTCGTGCCGATCCCGCAGCAGCGCCGGGCGGGCAACGGGTCGTCGCTCGTCGTCCGGGGCGCGCGCGAGCACAACCTGCGGAATCTCGACGTCGCCTTCCCGCTCGGCACGTTCACCGTCGTCACCGGCGTTTCCGGCTCCGGCAAGAGCACGCTCGTGACGGAGGTGCTGTACCGGGCGCTCGCACGGGAGCTGTACGGCTCCCGCGACGAACCGGGCGCGCACGACCGGATCGACGGCCTGCCGGCGGTCGACAAGGTCATCGAGATCGACCAGAGCCCGATCGGCCGGACCCCCCGCTCGAACCCGGCGACCTACACCGCGGTGTTCGCACCGATCCGCGAGCTGTTCGCCGGGGTCCCCGAGGCCCGCCTCCGCGGCTACAAGGCCGGTCGGTTCAGCTTCAACGTGAAGGGCGGCCGCTGCGAGAACTGCAAGGGCGACGGGATCATCAAGATCGAGATGCAGTTCCTGCCCGACGTGTACGTGCCCTGCGAGGTGTGCAAGGGCAAGCGCTACAACCGGGAGGCGCTCGAGATCCACTACAAGGGCAAGTCCATCGCCGACGTGCTCGAGATGACGGTCGAGGAGGCGCTCGAGCTGTTCTCGGCCGTCCCGCAGATCCGGAACCGGCTGCAGACGCTCAACGACGTCGGGCTCGGGTACATCCACCTCGGGCAGCCGGCGACGACGCTGTCCGGCGGCGAGGCCCAGCGCGTCAAGCTGGCGACGGAGCTGTCCCGGCGGGCGACCGGGCGGACGGTCTACGTGCTCGACGAGCCGACGACGGGGCTCCACTTCGCGGACGTCGAGAAGCTCCTGCAGGTGCTCCACCGGCTGGTCGACGCGGGCAACACCGTCATCGTCATCGAGCACAACCTCGACGTGATCAAGACGGCCGACTGGGTCGTCGACCTCGGGCCCGAGGGCGGCGCGCGGGGCGGGACGGTCGTGGCCGAGGGCACGCCCGAGCAGATCGCGGAGGTGCCGGGCTCGGCAACCGGCGAGTACCTCGGGCGCGTCCTGCGTGGGGAGCCGCTCGTGCCGCTGTCCGACGTGACGTTCGCCGAGTCCGCGGGTCGCGTGGTCGACGTGCGGAGGCGACGCCGGGTCGCGGGGGAATCGGTCGCGAAGCGCGCCGGGGCAGAACGGCACGCCGTCGAGGCGTAG
>JAJYGH010000041.1 GCA_021785175.1 Chloroflexota bacterium
GCCGTGACTTCGGGTGGACGGCGTCGGCGCCGCGCTATCTCGCGGCGTACGAGCGGGCGATCGCGATTCGCGCCCGCGGGTGGCCGGGGCCGGTGCGGCCGGGCGCGCGCGTACCCGGTTTCTAACCCGGTTCGGGGACGGCCGAACGGAGCACGGCGCGGAGGACGTCGAGCAGCCGCCCGACGTCCTCGTGCTGCGGGCTGTGCCCGAGCCCGTCGAGCACGTGCACGCGGTCATCGCCGAGCGCCATCCGGAGCAATCCCTGCACGTGATGCGGGACGAGGCCGCCGGCCTCGGGGTCGCCCGCGATGACGTCGACGGGCAGGTCGGGGTGGCGCGATCGCCAGGAGGCCATCATGCCGATGGGGTCCATGGGGGCTCCCCGCGCGATGGCGTCGACCGCGCCGGGCGACGTGTCGGTCAGTTCCCGCACCCGCGCCTCGATCTCGTCGCCCGACAGTCCGGGTTTCGTCGCGGTCACGAACGCCCGTGCCTGCGCGACCTCCGCGCGCTCCCAGCGAACCCCGTCGGCAAGCTGCGCGTCGGCAAGCTGCGCGCGGAATCCCTCGGCCATCTCGATGCCCTGGTCCGGCGTCAGGAACGGTGGATCGAGCAACACCAGGCGCTCTGCCGGCGCCTCGGCGTCGATCGCCGCCATGGCGACGCCCGATCCCCACGAGTGTCCGAGGATCACGGGCGCGGCCGCGGACTCGCCTGCGGCGGACCCGCCTGCGGCGGACCCGCCTGCGGGGATCATGGCGGCCGGCTCTCCATGCCCGCGACCCGCGCTCGCGGCCGGCCATGCGGGCGCGCCGTCGGCGCCCGCCGCGTCATCCGCCCGCGGGCGCACCTGACCGTTCCCCGCGCCTGAAGGCACCGCGGGCGGCAGCGCGCGGACCGCGTCCGCCACGAGCCGCCCCACCTTCTCCAGGTCGTATGCCCCGGCCCCGACCGACTCCTGGTCGGCCAGTGGCTCGCCGTCAGGGCCGATCCACCGCGTCGCGCCATGCCCCGGCAGGTCGAGCGCGTCGACGGTCCAGCCGTCATGTGCGATCGCGTCCGCGACTTCGGCAAAGCCGAGGGCGCTGGCGGTCACGCCGTGGAGGATCACGAGCCGGCGTCCGAGCGACTGACCGCCGGCCGGCGGCGACCAGCGCCATGCAGCGAAACGGATGGTCGGCAGGCGGAGGTCGTGCCGGAGCGGTTGGAGACGATCGGTCATGCAGGGAATCGTAGCGCCGCCGCCCCGGGTCCCAGCGTCACGTCCGGCGCGGCCCGCGCCTCCGCCCCGGCTGCTCCAGAAGCCCGCGGCATCGCCACGGGCCCCGAGCCTCATCCCTCGGCAGGCGCGGCCTCCCAGGCCGGCGGCGGCTCGCGAAGGGACCGCACGGGCGAGACGACGAGCCACAGCACCGTGAACAGGCCGCCGACCGCGCCGACCGCGATCGCGCCACGCACGCCGATCACGGTTCCCAGCGCGCCGCCGGCCAGCGACCCGATCGGCATCGTCCCCCAGACGATGAACCGCATCGAGGCGTTCATCCGGCCCTGGAGCCGGTCGGGGGTGATCGACTGGCGCAGGCTGACCTGGTTGATGTTGTAGGTCGTGCTGCCGGCCGACCCGAACAGCATCGCCGCGACGAGGAGCGGCATGGCGGTCGCGGGCTGCGCGATCGGCACGAGGAGCTCGGCGGCGGCCCCGGCGAAGATCGCGACGATGAGGGTCCTGCCGACGCCAAAGGCGCCGGCGGCGCGCCCCGCCACCAGCGCGCCGACCATCGCCCCGAGGTTGCCGAGCGCGAGCGCGATCCCGATGTGCACGGCGTCCATCCGGAGGTCGCGTGTCGTGAACAGGAACAGGACCGCGAACGCCATCGAGCCGAACAGGTTCGATGTTGCCGTGGTCGCGGCGATCGCGCGGAGGACCGGGTTGCCGAGGACAACGCCCAGCCCCTCCCGCATCTCGTGGACCATGTGCCGCCGCTCCTCGCGCGGCACGGGCTGCGGTTCGGGCCTCCGGATCAGCAGCAGCATCGCGGCGCTGTAGAAGAACGAGAGCGAGTCGGCCACGATGGCCTCGGCCGCGCCGAGCAGCCCGACGAGAACGCCGCCGAGCCCGGGACCGGCGAGCTGCGCGGTCGACCGCGTCAGCTCCATCTTGCTGTTGCCCTCGATCAGGTGCTCCCGCTCGACGAGCGCGGGCAGGTACGACTGGTAGGACACGTCGAAGAAGACGGTCCCGACGCCTGCCACGAGCGCCACGACGTACAGCAGCGGCATCGACAGGTGTCCGGTCAGGCCGGCGACGGGCACCGCGAGCAGCACGACCGCCCGCAGGATGTCCGCCGCGATCAGGATCGGGCGACGCTGGAGGCGATCGGCCCAGACGCCGGCCGGGAGGCTGATCAGCAGGAACGGCAGCATCTCGAGAGCCGAGAGGATGCCCATCTCGGCGGGCGTCGCGCGCAGCACCACGGCCGCGGCGAGCGGCATCGCGACGAGCGTGACCTGCGACCCGAATTCGCTGACCGTCTCGCCCATCCAGAGCTTCAGGAAGTCGCGGTGCCGCCACAGCGCGCGGCCCGTGGAGCGGGCGGGGCGGTCGGGCGTCGCAGGCATGGCCGGCAGTCTACCGGCGCGCAGCGGCCGGACGTCGCCTGGGACGTCGCCGCGGGAGCGAGGCCCGCGGGGGATCGGGTAGGCTGCGGTCGAGGAGGGCACGATGGGATTGCTCGATGGCAGGCGCGCGCTCGTGTTCGGCGTCGCGAACGACCACTCGCTCGCCTGGGGGATCGCCAGGGCGCTGCACGCGCAGGGCGCGACGCTCGGGCTCAGCTCGGTCGAGGCGCTGCTGGAGCGCCGGGTCCGTCCGCTGGCGCGGGGCCTCGGCATCGAGTTCGTCGAGCCGTGCGACGTGTCGGACGACGACCAGATCGCGCGGGTGTTCGAGCGCTGGCGCGAGGAGCACGGCCAGGTCGACATCCTCGTGCACGCGCTCGCGTTCGCGAACCGCGAGGATCTGGACGGCCTGTTCGTCGACACGACGCGGGCCGGGTTCCAGCGCGCGCTCGATGTCAGTGCGTACTCGCTGACGGCCCTGACGCGCGCCGCGCGTCCGATGCTCCGCCCCGGTAGCAGCATCATGACGCTCACGTACCTCGGGGCGGAGCGTGCCGTCCCGCACTACAACGTGATGGGCGTCGCCAAGGCCGCGCTCGAGGCGAGCGTGCGGTACCTCGCGGCGGACCTTGGGCCGGAGGGAGTGCGGGTCAACGCCATCAGCGCGGGGCCGGTCCGCACGTTGGCCGCGAGCGGTGTCTCGGGCTTTCGCGACATGTACGCCCGGTTCCGCGACACCGCGCCGCTGCGCCGCAACATCACCCCGGACGACGTGGCGGGCACGGCGGTCTGGCTGGCGAGCGACCTGTCATCGGGGGTGACCGGCGAGGTCGTGTACGTCGACGGGGGGTTCTCGATCCTGGGGGTCGGGCTGGGCGAATAGGACTGCTCCGTCGCCGTCATGCAGCGCGACACGCGAAGGCGCCCGGAGGAACCGCTGGATCGGCGCGACCGACGGCGAGCCGCCAGTGCAGCCGAGCCGGGGAAGGGAGAAGGCGCCTGACGAGCAGGCGTCCGAGCGTCCATTCCCTGGTCCGATCCCGGTCCGGCGGTTGTCCGTCGGTCCTGGTCCGGGTCCGTGGCCCCTCCAGGCTGACAGGACTGTAGAGGTCGCATCGCAGGGCCGTCAACGCGCGTTGTCCACGGATTTCAAACTCTGACACGGGTTGTCCAGAGTCGTCCACATTCGATATCCACACGGTGGACAACCGCGCACGCCGACCGGACACCGGGCTCCTGCCGTTCCACCGGACACCGGGCTCCTGCCGCTCCACGGAGACCCTGCATGCGGAGGGCGCTACGATCGCCCGATGCTGTACGACTACTCGTCGGTCTCCACGGAGACCGTGCGCCGCGAAACGGACGAGGCCCTCGCGGCGGCAGATCGGCTCATCGCGGCCGCGGTCGCGGCTGGCGAGCCGGGGTTCGAGACGACGCTGGTCCCGCTCGACGACGCGCTCGATCGGGTCCAGCTGGCGTACGGGCGAGGCGCGTTCATGGCCCGGGTGCACCCGGATCCGGACGTGCGCGACGCGGGACAGGCCGCGGAGGAGCGGCTGGCGAAGTGGCGCGTCGCCCTTCCCTTCCGGGACGATCTGTACCGCGCGGTGCGGGCCTATGCTTCGGCGGGCGATGCGGCGACCCTGGCCGGCGAACGCCGCCGGCTGCTCGATCACTGGCTGCGTGACTTCCGGCGAGCGGGCCACGACCTGTCGTCGGAGGCGCGCGCAGAGCTCGAACGGTTGCAGGCGCGGCTCGTCGAGCTCGAGGTGCTGTTCCAGCGGAACGTCGACGAATACCACGACGGGATCGAGGTGACGCGCGAGGACCTCGCGGGCCTGCCCGATTCGTACGTCGAGCGGCTCCCGCAGGGGTCGACGCCGGGCACGTACGAGGTGAGCCTCGAGTATCCGAGCGTGTTCCCGTTTCTCGACCAGGCCGACCGACGGGACCTCCGCGAGCGGCTCGAGGCGAAGCTGTACAACCGCGCCGCGGCGGTGAACCGGCCGATCATCGAGGAGACGCTCCGCATCCGGAAGCGGATCGCCGCCCTCTTCGGGCTGCCCTCCTGGGCGCACTACGCGCTCGAGGTCAAGATGGCCGGCGACCCCGCAGCGGTCCATCGCTTCTACGCCGGACTCGTCCCGCCGCTCCGGCAGAAGGCCCAGGGCGAGGTGGCGAATCTCGCGGCCCTGCTCGAGGCGGACACCGGCGAGACGGACCTGCGGTCGTGGGATTGGCGGTACTACGAGAACCAGGTGCGGCGCCGCGAGTTCGGGCTCGACCAGAATCGGATCGCGGAGTACTTCCCGCTCGACGTCGTCGTGGAGGGGATCTTCGGGCTGACGGGCGAGGTGTTCGGGCTTGCCTACCGAAGCGTCGAGCCCACCCGTGCGTGGCACCCCGACGTCCTGCTCTACGAGATCCGCGACCGCGCGACCGACTCGCTCATCGCGCACTTCTACGCGGACCTGTTCCCCCGCGAGGGCAAGTACGGTCACGCCGCCGCCTTCCCGCTCGTCGCGGGACACCGCCGACCGGATGGGACCTGGGAGCGGCCCGTGTCGGCGATCGTCGCGAATTTCACGCGGCCGTCCGGCGACCAGCCCTCGCTGCTCCGCCACGACGAGGTCGTGACGCTGTTCCATGAGTTCGGGCACATCCTGCACCAGTCGCTGACCCGCGCCGAGTTCGTGCGGTTCTCGGGGACGGAGACCGAGCTGGATTTCGTCGAGGCGCCGAGCCAGATCATGGAGCACTGGGCGTGGGACGCCACCGTGCTGCGGCGGTTCGCGCGGCACTATCGGACCGCCGAGCCGATCCCGACGGACCTCGTCGCGGAGCTCGTCCGATCGCGCGATCTCGACGTCGCGCTCCGGACGCTTCGGCAGGTCTCCCTCGGCCTCATCGACCTCGGCTTCCACGACGAGGCCGATGAGCGCGACCTCGATGCCATCAACCGGCGCGCGTGGGAGGTGTCGGAGATCCCCTTCCACGAAGGGACGTTCTTCCCGGGCGCCTTCGCGCACCTGTTCGGCGGGTACGACGCCGGGTACTACGGGTACCTGTGGTCGAAGGTGTTCGGGGACGACATGTTCGGCCGGTTCCGTGAGGCCGACGCGACGAGCCCGGAGGTCGGGGCGGCGTACCGGCGCGAGATTCTCGAGGTCGGTGGCTCGCGGGACGCCGCCGCGAGCCTGCGGGCGTTCCTCGGGCGCGAGCCGTCCAACGAGACGTTCCTGCGGATGCTCGGGATCGGGCCGCAGCCGCCAGGCGAGAGCGGCGAGGGGGCCCCCGACGCCGGTGTCTCCGACGCGGCACCGTCCGAGGCCGCGGAACAGGAGCCGGGGGCGCCGACCGGTCGCGGCGCGGTCGGCGGCCGGCCGCAGGCGTAGGAGGCCGGCGCGTGGCGGGTTGCCCGACCGGCACACGGCAGAACGTGGCATGCTCAGGGGGTTGAGCCTGCTGGCATGAGGCATGTCGGCGCTCGCTTCCGTGGCAGAGGACCCTCCACGTGAGCCGTGAGCGTGTCGTCATCATGGGCGCCGCCGGGCGCGACTTCCACGACTTCAACGTCGCCTACCGCGACAACCCCGACGTCGAGGTGATCGCCTTCACGGCGACCCAGATTCCCGGCATCGCCGGTCGCCGCTATCCGCCGGAGCTCGCCGGCGACCTGTATCCGGACGGCATCCCGATCGTCGCCGAGGCGGAGCTCGAGCGCCTGATCCGGGAGGAGCGGATCGATGCGGTCGTGTTCGCCTACAGCGACGTGTCGCACGAGCACGTCATGCACAGCGCCTCCCGCGCGCTTGCCGAGGGCGCCGACTTCGAGCTGCTCGGACCCGCGCGGACGATGATCGAGAGCACGAAGCCGGTCGTCGCGGTCTGCGCGGTCCGGACGGGCTCGGGCAAGAGCCAGACGACGCGCCGCGTCGCGGCGATCCTCGACGAGCTCGGGCTGCAGCCCGTCGTGGTCCGCCACCCGATGCCGTACGGCGACCTCGCCGCCCAGAAGGTGCAGCGCTACGCGGAGTACGCCGACCTCGACCGGCACCGGACCACGATCGAGGAGCGCGAGGAGTACGAGCCGCACCTCGACGCCGGGCACGTCGTGTACGCGGGCGTCGACTACGGCGCGATCCTGCGCCAGGCCGAGCAGGAGGCGGACGTCGTCCTGTGGGACGGCGGCAACAACGACTTCAGCTTCTACCGCCCGGACCTGACGATCGTCGTCGCCGACCCGCTCCGGGCCGGCGACGAGCTCCGCTACCACCCGGGCGAGACCAACCTGCGGATGGCGGACGTCATCGTGATCAACAAGATCGACTCGGCGAGCGAGGAGCAGCTCGCGACGCTGCGGGACCACGTCGCGAAGGTGAACCCCGGCGCGGCGGTCATCGAGGCGCGTTCGAAGCTCGCGCTCGAGGGCGGCGAGATCGCCGGGAAGCGCGTCGTGGTCGTCGAGGACGGCCCGACGCTCACCCACGGCGGCATGACGTACGGTGCCGGGATCGTCGCGGCACGCCGGTTCGGCGCCGAGGTCGTCGATCCGCGCCCGTACGCGGTCGCGAGCATCCGGGCGACGCTCGACCGGTACCCGGCACTCGAGCCGCTCCTGCCGGCGATGGGCTACGGGGACCAGCAGATCCGCGAGCTCGAGGCGACGCTCAACGCGGTGCCCGCGGACCTCGTGCTCTCGGCCACGCCCATCGACCTCCGCCGCGTGCTGACGGTGAACAAGCCGATCGTCCGGGTGCGGTACGAGCTCGACGAGGCGACCGGGCCTTCGCTGCGCGACCTGGTCGAGCGTGCCGTCCGCCGGCAGCCCGTGACCGCGTAGTCGCTGCCGTCGCCGGTCGTCCACCCCGGCTGGCCGGGCGTGTGCCGGGCCGGCGTTGCTCCCGGCCCGGCACTGCCTGAGCGGCGAGGTTCGCGCCGCGCGCGCCCTCGGGCACGCCGTCGTACTCTCGTGCTCACCGATCCGACCTGCCTCGCGGCGCCCGCCGCCGGGGCCATGCAGCTGGAGCTCGAGATGTCCGGACTCGCCCATCCGTCCGCGGGCGCCCTCGGCGAGGCGTCGCCGGCGGGGACTCGCCACTACCTGGCCGTCGCGTCCCTCACGCCGGACGAGTTCGCCCGCCTCGTCTCGCTCGCCCGCCGCATGAAGCGCGAGCCGGGCGCGTGGCGCGACGCGATCCCCGGCGGCAAGCTCGCCATGCTGTTCGACAAGCCCTCGACCCGCACGCGGGTGAGTTTCGAGGCGGCCGCGGTCAACCTCGGGATGCACCCGATGATGCTGCGGCCGGACGAGCTCCAGATCGGGCGTGGCGAGCCGCCGCAGGACACGGCGCGCGTGCTGTCGCGGATGGTCGACGCGATCGCGTGGCGGACGTTCTCCCAGGCCAGGATGGAGGCGTTCGCGGCGGTCGCGACGATCCCCGTCATCAACGCCCTGACCGACGAGCATCACCCGTGCCAGGCGCTCGCCGACCTCATGACGATCGAGGAATCGGTCGGTTCGCTGGCCGGCCACCGGCTCGCGTACGTCGGAGACGGCAACAACGTCGCCCACTCGCTGCTCGAGGCGGCCGCGCTCGCGGGCATGCACATCGTCCTGGCGTCGCCCGAGGGGTACGAGCCCGACGCGGCGATCGTGGCTGCGGCGCGCGAGCGCGCCCACGAGACCGGCGGCAGCATCGAGATCGTGCACGATCCGGTCGAGGCGGTCCGCGGGGCGGAGGCGGTCTACACCGACGTCTGGACGTCGATGGGCGAGGAGGCCGAGCGGGAGGCGAGGCGGCGCGCGTTCGCCGGCTACGTCGTGACGTCGTCGCTCATGGAGGCCGCTGCGCCGGACGCGATCTTCCTGCATTGCCTGCCCGCCCATCGCGGCGAGGAGGTCGAGGAGGCGGTCATCGAAGGGCGCTGGTCGCGGGTCTGGGACGAGGCCGAGAACCGGCTCTGGACCGAGGAGGCCGTCCTGTACGCGCTGATCACCGGCGACTGGCGGGGGGACCGGGCGGGCTGAGCACCGGCCGTGTCCCCGGCGCGCGCCCGGGCGGCCAGCCTGCCGCCAAGCATGAACCTGGTGCAAGCCCGCCCTCATCGGCGCCGCCGAACCGGGCGATGGCTGCGAGCAGCCGCTGGCGGCCGGGCTACTCCTCCTCGGAGCGAGCCTCCATCCGGTTCTCGTCGAGGAACGGCAGGATCACGCGCTCCTCCTGCTCGAAGTGCGAGCTCATGAGCGCGTGGACGCCGTAGAGGCGTGCCCGAAGGTCGACGAGCTGGCGATGCGTGGGCTCCCGGCGGAGGGCGAGCCAGTCGGCCTCCAGGCGGTCGATTCCCTGGCGGATCTGCTGGTGCTGGAGGCGCAGGAGGCGGGTCGCCCACGCCGTCTGGGCGAGGCGGTCCATCTCCGGGTAGCAGAAGTTGTCCTCCCAATCGAGGTGGGGGAGGACGGTCTTCTCGATCGAGTCGAGCAGGCTGCGCAGCGCGCTCGCGAGGTCGCGGGCGGCGAGGTTGCCGGCCATCTCGGCCGTGGCCTCGATGCGCCCCATGACGTGTTCCATCTCGCGGTGCTCGTGACTGAGGATCCGGCGCTCGACCGCGACCCCCTGCCGTTGCGATGTCGGCATCCCGGCCTCCTTGGGGCGCTGCTCGTCCTCGATGCAGTCTCCGCGACGGTCGGCCCGGATCGACAGTGCCCTCTGTCACCGTTTGGCGTGCGTGATGCCCCGTGGGGCCGTCCGTTCGCGTCCGAGCCCGAGCCCGACTGGTCAAGGCGGTGGCGCCCGGACGGACGACGTACCGGACGGCCCACGCTCCGGGCCCCACATGGCACGTCCGCCCCGTGGGCCTTGCCGCCTGTAATCTGGATCGGAGGGGGCGACCGCGCGGGGGACGCGGTCAGGTCGCCGCTGGGGCCCGCTGGAGAGGACCCTCGAACCCTCCCCGCGGAGGGAGTCGCTGCATGCAAACGGCCGCACGCGGCCTCGAAGCGCTCCTCGTCGAGCGCGGCGTCTCGAGGCGGGCATTCCTCAAGTTCACCGGGTCCATGGCCGCGGCGCTGTCGCTCCCGCGCAGCTTCGGGCCTCGCATCGCGGAGGCGCTGGCGACGGCCCCGCGCGTGCCCGTCGTGTGGCTCGAGGGGCAGGACTGCGCGGGCAACACGGAGAGCTTCCTGCGCGCCTCCCACCCGACCGTCTCCGAGCTCGTGCTCGGCATCCTGTCGGTCGACTATCACGAGACGATCATGGCCCCCGCCGGCGCCGCGGCCGAGAAGTCGCTCAGTGACACGATCACCGCGCATCCGAACGGGTACATCGCCGTGGTCGAGGGCGCGATCCCCACCGCCGAGAACGGGATCTTCTGCACGGTCGCGGGCAGCACGTTCGAGTCGATCGTGCACGAGGTCACGACGAACGCGCTCGTGACCATCGCCGTCGGGTCGTGCGCCTTCGACGGGGGCCTGCCCCGAGCGCACGGCGGCCCCACCGGCGCCGTCGGCGTCAAGGACGTCGTGCCGAACGCGAAGGTCATCAACCTTCCGGGCTGCCCCATGAACGTCCAGAACCTGACCGCGACGATCGTGCACTACCTCACGTTCGGCCAGTTCCCCGCGACCGACACCCTCGGACGGCCGCTGTTCGCGTACGGACAGCTCATCCACGATCAGTGCGAGCGGCGTGCGCACTTCGACTCGGGCGAGTACGTGCTGGCCTGGGGCGACGAGGGACATCGCCAGGGCTGGTGCCTGTACCGGATGGGCTGCAAGGGGCCCGAGACCTTCTCGAACTGCCCCACCGCCCGGTTCAACGACGCAACCAGCTGGCCGGTGAAGTCGGGCCACGGCTGCGTCGGGTGCGCCATGCCGGACTTCTGGGACCAGATGTCGCCGTTCTACCGGCGGCTGCCCTCCGTGCCAGGCGCGCCCTCGAGCGTGACCCCCGATGAGATCGGGCTCGGGTTCGTGGGGGCGGTCGGCGCCCTCACCGCCCTCCACGCCGGCGCCAGCTACGTCCGCGCGCGCCGGCGCTCGCCCGAGGGTGCATCGGAGTCGGAGACGTCCTCCCCATCCGATCTTCGGGAGCCGCCCGCGCCCGGCGGTCCGCCGCCCCTGTCCCGCACGGATCTCCCCGCCCAGGGCGGGGATGGGAACGACCTCGGATCGGGCAGGGACGGCACGCACGGGCAGGGGGCCTGACATGACGCGCATCGCGGTCGATCCCGTCACGCGGATCGAGGGCCACCTCCGGATCGAGGTGGAGGTGGAGAACGGCGTCGTCCGCGACGCCTGGAGCACCGGGACGATGTTCCGGGGCATGGAGCTGATCCTGAAGGGCCGTGATCCGCGCGATGCGTGGCTGTTCGCGCAGCGCGCCTGCGGCGTCTGCACGACCGTGCACGCGCTCGCGTCGGTCCGCAGCGTCGAGAACGCCCTCGGGCTGCAGATTCCCACCAACGCGCGGCTCGTGCGCAACCTGATCGCCGGCACCCAGTACGTGCAGGATCACGTGATCCACTTCTATCACCTGCACGCGCTCGACTGGGTCGACGTCGTGTCCGCGCTGAAGGCGGACCCCGCGGCCACGGCGAAGCTGGCGCAGTCGATCAGCGACTGGCCGAACAGCGGCACCGACTACTTCAAGGGCGTCCAGCAGAAGCTCTCGACGTTCGTCCAGAGCGGGCAGCTGGGCCCGTTCGCCAACGGCTACTGGGGCCACCCCGCGTACAGGCTCCCGCCCGAGGCGAACCTCATGGCGGTGGCGCACTACCTCGAGGCGCTCGACTGGCAGCGCCAGGTGATCCGCATCCATGCGCTCCTCGGCGGCAAGAACCCCCATCCCCAGACGTACGTCGTCGGCGGGATGGCGCTCGCGATCGACCCCAACTCGCCCACCGCGTTCAACGCGCGGCACATCTCGGAGATCGCGGGGCTGCTCGCCCAGGCGCAGGATTTCGTCGACCGGGTGTACGTGCCGGACGTGCTTGCCGTCGCCGGCTTCTACAAGGACTGGGCCGGGCTGGGCCAGGGGATCGGCAACTACCTCTCGTACGGGGAGTTCCCCGAGGCCGATTCGGGCGATGCCGCGACGCTCTACCTGCCGCGCGGCCGGGTGATGGGCAGGGACCTCTCCCGGGTGATGCCGGTCGACCAGGCGAGCGTCGGCGAGACGGTGGCGCACTCCTGGTACGAGTACAGCGGCGGCGACGGACAGCTGCGGCATCCCTGGGACGGCGAGACGAACCCCAGGTACTCCGGGCCGACGCCTCCGTTCCAGACGGTCTCGGACCACGACAAGTACAGCTGGCTCAAGGCGCCCCGCTTCGACGGCCAGCCCATGGAGGTCGGGCCGCTCGCGCGGATGCTCGTCGCGTACGCGTCGGGGCACGGGGACGTGAAGCCGGCCGTCGACGGCGTGCTCTCCGCGCTGGGGGTGCCGGCGACGGCGCTGTTCAGCACGCTGGGCCGCGTCGCCGCGCGGGCCGTCGAGACGAAGGTCATCGCGGCGCAGCTGCCGGGGTGGCTGTCGGAGCTCGAGGCCAACCTCAAGACGGGAGACCTGGCGATCGCCGACGTGTCGAAGTGGGAACCGTCCACGTGGCCGGCGCAGGCCAAGGGCTTCGGCATGGAGGAGGCCCCGCGGGGCTCGCTCGGACACTGGGTGATCATCGAGAACGAGCAGATCTCGAACTACCAGCTGGTCGTGCCCAGCACCTGGAACGGGTCGCCGCGGGATGCGCAGGGCCGTCGCGGAGCGTGGGAGGAGGCGCTCGTCGGGACCCCCATCGCGGACCCCGCCCGCCCCGTCGAGGTCCTCCGCACCATCCACTCGTTCGACCCCTGCATGGCCTGCGCGGTCCACGTGTACGACCCCGACGCAGGCAGCTCGGTCGAGATCCGGGTCGTCTGAGGAGCTGCGCCATGGCCGTCATGCCGGCACCTGCCCCCGCCCCCGCGCCCACGGTCCTTCTCCCATCCACGCCCGCCGTCGCACAGGAGGTCCGGCGCGACGACGGCATCGGGACGCCGTCCGGCCAGCGCGTCCGCCTCTACGTCTGGGAGGTGCCCGTCCGGCTCACGCACTGGCTGACGTTCTTCTCGATCGTCGTCCTGAGCGTGACGGGCGGCTACATCGCGAGCCCGTTCCTGCTGCCGCCCGGCGGGGCGGTCATGAGCACGGTCTTCGCGATCCACATGGGGGCCGCGTTCGTCTTCCTCGCGTCGGGCATCCTCAGGACGTACTGGCTGTTCGCCGGCAACCGCTTCTCGAGCTGGCGCGCCTTCGTGCCCACCAACCGCCGCCACCTCGCCGAGATCATCGAACAGGCGAAGTGGTACGCGTTCCTGCGGAAGGACCTCCCGCGGGTCGTGGGCCACAACGCACTGGCGAGCGGGACGTACCTCGTGGTGTTCTTTCTCTTCCTGGTACAGACGCTGACGGGCTTCGCGCTCGCCTCCGTCCACGGGAACGCCATCGAGTCGGCGCTGTTCGGGTGGGTTCCGCTCGTGACGGGCGGCATCCAGGGGATGCGGCTCATCCATCATCTGATCATGTGGGTGATCATCGGGTTCGCCATCCACCACGTCTACTCGGCGGTCCTCGTCGACCACTGGGAGAAGACAGGGGTCATGTCGAGCATCTTCGGCGGCTACAAGTTCATCACGCGGCGCGACGTGCAGGCCGCACGCGACGGCGGGATGGACCTCGGAGACATCGAGCGGTGACTCATCTGCGTCCGCTGCTCGTCGTGGGGATCGGCAACGTGCTGCTCCGCGACGAAGGGGTCGGCGTGCACGTCGTCGAGCGGCTGGACCGTCTCGCGCGGAGGCGGCCGGACGTGCTGCCGCCGGAGTGCACGCTCGTCGACGGTGGGACGCTCGGGCTCGACCTGCTGCCGATGATCGAGGACGCCCGGGCCGTCGTCCTGGTCGATGCCGTGAACCTGCGCGGCGCTCCCGGCGATGTCCGTGTCCTGCATGGGCCGGATCTGCACGCCACGCTCGCCAACCGTGTCTCGCCGCACCAGGTCGGCGTCGGCGACCTGCTGGCAGCCGCGCGGCTGCGCGGGACCCTGCCCGCCGACGTGGCGCTCGTCGGCATCCAGCCCGCCGAGATCGAGATCGGCCTCGAGCTGACCGCTGCCGTCGAGGCGGCGGTCGCGCGGGCCGCCGACGTGGCGTGCGAGACGGCCTGGGAGCTGCACCGAGCGGCCGGCGGCGCCGATGGGGCTGGTCGGCCCCTCGCGAGCCGTGCCCCGGTCCGCGGCGACGCGGCGGCGCTCGGGGCGCCGGGCTGATGCACGAGGCGGGGATTGCGCGGTCGATCGCGGCCGTGCTGCGGGGCCGGGACGTTGCCGGACGGCGCGTGGTGCTGCACGTCCGCGGCGGCCACCACGGGCCGGACGAGTTCGAGGCCGCGCTGCGTCTCCACCTCGAGATCGAGGCGCCCGACCTCGAGCTGACCTCGTTCGAGATCGTCCACGACCCGGTCCCGCGGTTCTGCGTGGGGTGCGGCGCGGAGTTCCCCGCCGCTCGCCCGGAAGACCCGTGCCCCCGCTGCGGCGGGGCGAGCCTCCCCCTGCTTGACCGCGAGCAGGTCGAGGTCGAGATCGCCGGCTGACGATGCCCAGCCTCCGCGACGACGCCATCGTCGGGCGACTCGTGCGCGTGTCCGGGATCGTCCAGGCCGTCGGGTTCCGGCCGTTCGTGTACCGGCTGGCCCGGGAGATGGGGCTGGACGGGCGCGTGCGGAACACGGCGGGCCGCGTCGAGATCGAGGTCGCGGGGACGCCCGCGGAGCTGGAGCGGTTCGCGGCGCGGATCCGCGAGGAGGCGCCGCCCCGGGCGCGTGTCGAGTCGGTGGTGGCGGAGCCGCTGGCAGCGGACGCGATCCCGGACGCCGGGAGCGGTTTCCGGATCCTCGAGAGCATCGCCGAGGCGTCGACCGAACGCCTCTTCCCGCCCGACATCGCGACCTGCGACGACTGCCTGCGCGAGCTGTTCGATCCTGCCGATCGGCGCTACCGCTACCCGTTCATCAACTGCACGAACTGCGGGCCGCGGGCGACGATCATCGACGACCTGCCGTACGACCGCCCGCGGACGTCGATGCGCGACTTCCCCCTGTGCCCCGCATGCGAGGTCGAGTACCGGGATCCCGCGAACCGGCGCTTCCACGCCGAGCCAGTCGCGTGCCATGTCTGCGGCCCGCGCCTCGCCTGGCGCCGTGTTCGCGACGCCGCGCCGGAGGCGTTCGCGGAGGATGCACTCCGGGCGGCAGCCGCCGAGCTGCTGGCGGGGCGGATCGTGGCGGTCAAGGGGCTCGGCGGGTACCACCTCGCGTGCGACGCGACCGACGATGCCGCGGTCCGGCGCCTGCGCGACCGAAAGCGGCGCTGGGCGAAGCCGTTCGCGGTCATGGTCCGCGACCTCGCGGCGGCGCACGGGCTCGCGCAGATCGACGAGGACGAGGCGGCGCTGCTGACCTCGCCCGCCCGGCCGATCGTGCTCGTCGAGCGGGTCCCGGACCAGGCCACGGTGGGTCTCGCTCGCTCGGTCGTCAACGGCGACCGACGCGTCGGGCTGTTCCTCCCGTACACGCCGCTCCATCACCTGCTGCTCCAGGCCGTCGGGCGGCCGATCGTCCTCACGAGCGGGAACCTCTCGGACGAGCCGCTCGCGACCGACGACGACGAGGCGCTCGAGCGGCTCGGCGGCATCGCGGACGCGTTCCTGCAGCACGACCGCCGGATCCGGGCCCGCTACGACGACTCGGTCACCCGCGTCGTGGCCGGCCGCGAGTCGATGATCCGCCGCGGCCGCGGCCATGCGCCGGATCCGCTCGACCTGCCGGTTCCCGTGCCCGAGCCGCTGCTCGCCGCGGGCGCGGAGCTGAAGCACACGTTCACGATCGCGTCCGGGTCGCGCGCGTACGTCGCGCCGCACACCGGCGACCTCGAAGACATGCGCACGTTCCGCGCCTTCGAGGGCAACCTCGCCCACCTGCGTCGGCTCCTCGACCTCGATCCGCGGCTCGTCGCGCACGACCTCCACCCGGCGTACCTCTCGACGCAGTTCGCCGTGCGCCACTTCCCCGCCGAGCGCCGCCTCGCCGTCCAGCACCACCACGCCCACGTCGCGTCCGCGGCCGCGGAGGCCGGGATCACGGGGCCGTGCATCGGGGTCGCATACGACGGGCTCGGCATGGGTGACGACGGCACGTTCTGGGGCGGCGAGCTCCTGCTGTTCGACCTTGCCGGTTACCGGCGGCTCGCGCGATTCGCCCGCGCTCCGATGCCCGGAGGCGCGTGGGCGGTGCGCAGACCCTACCGGATGGCCCTCGGTTATCTCTTCGGAATGGAGCAATATCGGGGCGACATGCGTCCCGAGTCCGCCACGATCCCCGTCGAATCGAGCGCGGCGTTCCTCGCGCGCCTCGACCCGCGCGAGGTCGACGTCGTCCGCACGCAGGTTGCCCGCGGCCTCAACGCGCCGCTCGCGTCGAGCGCGGGACGCCTGTTCGACGCGGTGAGCAGCCTGCTCGGCATCCGCGACGTCGCGGAGTACGAGGCGCAGGCGGCGATCGAGCTCGAGATGCGCGCGACCCCGACCGACCCGCTCGCGCCTGCGGCCCGTCTCGCCGACTCGAGATGCCTCGACGACGGGAAGACGGCGGGGCCGGCGCCGGCCGGGGCGGCCGCCGACCCGGATGCCGGCGACTGCGGCGCACGGGGCGCTCGCGAGGTGGCCACCGCGGCGGACGCGGTGGTCGACCGTGCCGCGGGAGGTGATGGCCCGGCGGACGCGACGCGGGCGCTGCCGTACCGGCTGTTCCGGCGCGATGGCCTGCTCGTGTACGACCCCGCCCCGACGCTCGCGGCGCTCCTCGCGGCGCAATCCCGCGGCGCTCCCGCGTCCGTCCTCGCCGCGCGCTTCGAGGAGACCGTCGCCGAGGTCACCCGAGAGCTGTGCGATGTCGCCCGCCGCGAGACGGGCGTCCGCTCCGTGTGCCTGTCCGGCGGGGTGTTCCAGAACCACTGGCTCGCGTCGGCGCTCCTCGCCCGGCTCGCGGGTGACGGTTTCGAGGTCTTCGTCAACCGCCTCGTCCCCGTGAACGACGGCGGCATCAGCTACGGGCAGGCGGCCGTGGCCGCGGCGCGCCTCGCGGGCGCGACCGCCGGTGGCGCGCCGGCCGGCTTCGGTCCGGCTTCGCGGGCGCGCTGAGCAGGAGGAGGACACCATGTGCCTGGGGATCCCCGGGAAGGTCATCGAGATCCGCGACGAGGGCGGCCTCGCCATGGGCCGCGTCGACTTCGGCGGCGTGCGGAAGGACGCGTGCCTGGCGTACGTGCCCGAGGTGACCATCGGCGATTACGTGATCGTCCACGTCGGGTTCGCGATCTCGAAGGTCGACGAAGAGGAGGCGCTGCGCACGCTCGAGCTGCTCGACCAGATGGGTGACCTCGTGCAGCAGGAGCTGGCGACGATGGAGGCCGGCATGTCGGCGCCCGCGGTCGTCGACCTCGGGCCGGTGGGAGCCGGCGGCACGGGCGCAGGCGACGGAGCCGGCGCGGTCGTGGGGGTGGGCGACGACCAGGCGAGGCGCCCACCGATGCTGGAGACCGCGCCGTGAAGTACGTCGACGAGTACCGGGACGCGGCGAAGGCGCAGGCGCTCGTCCGCGAGATCCGGCGGATCACCACGCGCCCCTGGACGATGATGGAGGTCTGCGGCGGACAGACCCACACGATCGTCAAGCAGGGCATCGACGAGATGCTCCCCGACGGCGTCCGGATGATCCACGGCCCCGGCTGCCCGGTCTGCGTGACGCCGCTCGAGCAGGTCGACAAGGCACTCGCGATCGCCGCCGACCCCAGCGTCATCTTCACGAGCTACGGCGACATGCTGCGCGTCCCCGGATCCACGACGGACCTGCTCGCGCTCAAGGCCCGAGGTGCCGACGTCCGTATCGTCTACTCGCCGCTCGACGCCGTCCGGATCGCGCGCGCACACCCCGACCGGCAGGTCGTCTTCTTCGCGATCGGATTCGAGACGACCGCGCCGGCGAATGCGATGGCGATCTGGCAGGCCGCGGAGCAGGGCATCGACAACTTCAGCGTGCTCGTCAGCCACGTGCTCGTGCCGCCCGCGATGGAGGCGATCCTGTCGTCGCCGTCGAACCAGGTGCAGTCGTTCCTCGCCGCCGGGCACGTCTGCGCGGTGATGGGTTGGACCGAGTACGAGCCGATCGCCGCGAAGTACCACGTCCCGATCGTCGTCACCGGCTTCGAGCCGCTCGATCTGCTCGAGGGGATGCTCATGGCCATCCGCCAGCTCGAGGAGGGCCGCGCCGAGGTCGAGAACCAGTACGCGCGGGCCGTGCGCCGCGAAGGCAACCGCATGGCGCAGGAGACCGTCTTCCGGGTCTTCGACATCGGCGACCGGACGTGGCGCGGGATCGGGCAGATCCCGGCGTCGGGGTACCACCTGAAGGAACGCTTCGCGCAGTTCGACGCAGAGCGGCGCTTCCACGTGGACGGCATTGCCACGCGCGAGCACCCGGCGTGCATCGCGGGTCAGATCCTGCAGGGCACGAAGACGCCCCTGGACTGCACGGCCTACGGCGTGCTCTGCTCGCCGCAACGACCGCTCGGCGCCTCGATGGTGTCGAGCGAGGGCACGTGCGCGGCGTTCCACGTGGCGGGGAGAGGGCTCCGTGCCCCCGCGCGCCCCCTGGCGGTGCTGGGCACGACCCCGCCGCCCGCGTCGGCGGCGTTGCGGGCGCAGCTGTCGACGCCGGCGGAGGGCGGTCGATGACCGACCGGCCCGTGCTCGATCCGCTCGCGGCGACCTGCCCGGCTCCGCTCGAGGAAGGGGAGCGCGTGCTGCTCGGCCACGGCTCGGGCGGCCAGCTGTCGGCGGCGCTCATGCGCGACGTCATCGGCCCGGCGCTCGGTCCCGCGTCCGACGGGGGACCGCTGAACGACGCGGCCGTGATCGACGTCGGCGGACGGCGCCTGGCCTTCACGACCGACTCGTTCGTGGTCAGCCCCCTCCGCTTCCCGGGTGGGGACATCGGCGAGCTGGCCGTCAACGGCACGATCAACGACCTCGCGATGATGGGGGCACGCCCCGTCGCGATCTCGCTCGCGTACGTCATCGAGGAGGGGCTGTCGTTCGACGAGCTGCGGGCCGTGACGGAGTCGGTCGGCCGCGCTGCGGCTGCCGCCGGGGTTCGCGTGGTGACCGGCGACACGAAGGTCGTCGGGCGGGGAGCAGCCGACCGCCTGTTCGTGAACACCGCGGGCATCGGGCTCGTTCCCGACGGCATCGCGCTCGGCGCCGACCGGGCGAGCCCCGGCGACGCGGTGCTGCTCTCGGGACCGATCGGCCTGCACGGTGTCGCGATCATGAGCGTCCGGGAGGGCCTCGAGTTCGAGGTCGAGATCGCGTCCGACACGCAGCCCCTGCACCGGCTCGCGGCGGCCGTCCTGGAGGCCGCGCCCGGCGCACACGTGCTGCGCGACCCGACACGCGGCGGCCTCGCGTCGGCCGTCAACGAGATCGCGGTGGCGTCCGGCGTCGGGATCGTCCTGGACGAGGATGCGATTCCGGTCCCCGGCCCGGTCCGCGCCGCGTGCGAGATGCTCGGCCTCGACCCCCTCCACGTCGCGAACGAGGGCAAGTGCGTCGCGATCGTCCGCGAAGCCGATGCGCAGTCGGCGCTCGGCGCCATGCGCTCGCTGCCCGAGGGGCAGGGGGCGGCCCTCGTCGGACGCGTCGTCGCGGACCATCCCGGAATGGTCACGATCCGGACGCTGGTCGGCTCCGAGCGGATCGTCGACATGCTCGTGGGCGAGCAGCTTCCCCGGATCTGCTGAGCCCGGGCTCGTCGAACTCCGGTGCGGACCGGGCGGTGACCAGCGGTCGGGAGAGTCGGGGCGCACCGTCCGGAGCGGTTCGTGCCAGACTCCGCGGATGGACGTCCGGCTGAAGCGCGCGTACGACGAACCCGACCCGTCTGACGGTGCGCGGGTGCTCGTCGATCGGGTGTGGCCGCGCGGACGTTCGCGGGACGCGCTCAGGCTCGCGGCGTGGGAGCGCGACATCGCGCCGAGCACGGAGCTGCGCCGCTGGTTCGGGCACGACCCGGCGCGGTGGGCCGAGTTCCGGTCGCGCTACGAGGCGGAGCTGCGCGAGCCCGACCGACAGGCGGCGATGGGCCGGCTCGCCGGACTGGCCGCCGCCGGCCGGCTGACCCTGGTCTTCGGCGCGGCCGATGCCGAGCGCAACCAGGCGGTCGCGATCCGGGACGCACTGCTGCGCCGCGGCCGCGAGACGGCGTGACGGGACCGGTTTGACATCGGACGCGCGGCGTCGTGAACTGGCGACGTGGAGATGATCGAGCGGGACGCCGACGGGCGCCGGCGGGAAGGACCGGACGTCGGGGCACTGCGGCCGGATCTCGAGGCGGACAGTGAACGCCGGCAACTCGAGGAACTGCGGTTCCTGCACGAGGTGCTGCGCCTGGCAACGACGGCGCGCACGTGGGACGAGCTGCTCTCGATCGTCGTCGACGGGACCCGCGACGCGCTCGGGGCGGACGTTTCCTCGCTGTACCTGCTCGACCGCGACGGCCTGGCGCTCACGCTCGCGGCCACGAACGGGCTCGACCGGCACCAGATCGGCCGGGCGCGCGTGCCGTTCGGGGAGGGCATCACCGGCCGCGTCGCCGCTTCGCGCGAGCCGGTCGCGATCGAGGACGTCCGTTCCGACGACCGCTTCCTGTGGGTTCGGGGGCTCGATCAGCGGCGCTTCGTCGCCTCGATGCTCTCGGTGCCGCTCTCCTGGAACGACCAGGTGGTCGGCGTGCTGAACGTGCAGACGGAGCGCCGGCGCCGGTTCGCGCCGCGGGACGTGGCGCAGCTCCGGGCCATCGCGGACCTGCTGGCGGGGATCGTCGCGAAGGGGCGGCTCCAGCGCGAGGCCGAGGCGCAGGTCGCGTCGCTGCAGGCGCTGGAGCGGGCGCAGGCGGAGCTCGTCGCGCTCGTCACGCACGAGCTGCGGACGCCGCTCGCCGTCGTGCGCGCGTACCTCGACCTGCTCGCCGACGCCGTCGCCGACGGGGCCGCGACGGTGCCGGACGCCGGGGAGTGGCACAGGCGCGCCGAGGAGCAGGTGCTCCGCCTCGACCACCTGGTCGACTCGATCCTGGCCTCGGTGCGCCCCGAGGAGCAGTCGCCCCTCGACCTCGTCCCGATCGACCTTGGCGAGATCGTCGACGAGACGCTCGCCAGCGTTGGACCGCTGCTGCGGAGGCACACCGTCGTCCGGGAGGGGACCAGGGGACTCCGCGTCCTCGGTGACGCACCGCGCCTGCGGCAGGTCCTCGAGCATCTCCTCGAGAACGCGGTGAAGTACGCGCCGCCGGGATCCCGGATCACGATCTCGACGCGCCTGCAGGAGGGCGTCGGGCGGCTGTCGGTGGCGGACGAGGGACCGGGCGTGCCCGAGGAGTGGCGGGAGCGGATCTTCGAGCCGTACGCGCGACGAGCCGAGACGGGCGTGGTCCGCGGATCGGGCATCGGCCTGTACGCGGCGCGGCGGCTCGGCGAGGCGATGGGCGCGCGGCTGTGGTGCGAGCCGACCGAGGCCGGAGGGGCGCGATTCGTCGTCGCCCTCGCTGCGGCGGTGGCGCTGTGACCCTGCGTGACGACGCTCTCCCGTCGCGCCCGCTGCGCATCCTCGTCGTCGACGACGACCCGGCCATGGTCGGCGCGATCACGGCACTCGTGGGGACGGAGGGCCACCAGGTCGTCACCGCATACGACGGGTCGACGGCCGTGCGGCGCTGGCGCGAGGAGAGCCCCGACCTCGTGCTGCTCGATCTCGCCATGCCGCGGCCCGACGGGTTCAGCGTGGCGGCCCAGCTTCGATCCGAAGGGGCCGACGTCCCGATCATCGTCGTCAGTGGCGAACGGGCCGAGGCGGCGAAGGTCCGCGCCCTCGACCTGGGCGCGGACGACTACCTGGTCAAGCCGTTCGGGAAGCAGGAGCTGCTTGCGCGGATCCGTGCGGCCGTCCGCCGCGCGCCGCGAGGCGAACGCCTGGCTCGCCCGGCCGGCGGTGCCGAGTCCGCCGCCGTGCACGTCACGGGCAGCCGCTCGTTCGGAGGCGTCACGCTCGATTCCGCGCACCACGAGGCCCGCGTGGGCTCGACCCCGCTCGTCCTCACGCCGATCGAGTACCGGCTCCTCGAGGCTCTCGTCGCCGCCGCCGGCGGGCTCGTCGGACACGCGGGCCTGCTCGCCGCGGGGTGGCCGGGCGAGCGCGATCCCGACCCGCTCTGGCTGAAGCCGCACCTCACGCGGCTCCGGCACAAGCTCGACGAGGCGCTCGGGCCATCGCTGGTGTCCATCCGCGCCGTGGGCTGGTGCCTCCGCCCGCGGCCCTCGCCGTAACCGTTCCGGCACCGAACCGAATCCCTTGCGCCGCCGACGCGGACCCTTGCCGCGGATAGCCTCCACGGTGGAGGCGATGCCATGTACAGCTTCACCGATCCCGGATTCCCTCTCCCTCGGAATGCCCAGGGACCCGTCACCTGTGCGGCCTGCGGGTGCCGCCTGACGCACGACGAATCGCGCGGCGAGGCGGTCTGGGTCCACTTCCACCCGTTCGGCGGACGGGACGCCCGCGGATGCCGCGTGGCGTGCGTCGACCTTCCCCACGACCGGTCGGGGGCGCCGCTCCGCCTCAGCTGATCGGACCGGCTGCCGTCGGAAGCCACGCCCGGACGAGGACGGGGCTTCCGCAGCCTCCCTGCGTGGTCTCGTGACGGTTCTCCCGGGGCGACGACCGTCCGGTGGCCGCGCCGCGGCGACGGTGCCCGCGGCGGGTCAGAGTCCCGACGTCGTCCAGCTCGATGGCGCCGATCCCTGGTCGACCGTGCTGTAGATCGTGTCGAAGCCGATCGCCCAGACGCTGGACGGGTCGAGCGCCGCGATCCCCGTGAGCGTCGTCGGCGCGCGGTACGCCACCGTCCACGTCGCGCCGTGGAGCGCCAGGATCTCGCCCGACTGCGCGACGGCCCAGACGTGCGTCGCGTCGATCCCGGTCACTGCGGTCAGCGGCAGGTGGACGTCGGCGGTCGCGCTCCAGGTCCGGCCATTCCAGCCGTAGATCGTCCCTTCCGTGCTGACCGCCCAGGCGTGCTCCGGGCCGGCGGCGTAGATCGCGGACAGCGGCTGTGTCGTGGTGGCCTGGACCGACCAGCTCGTGCCGTTCCACGCCACGATCACGCCGGATCCGTCGGGCAGCGATCCGACAGCCCAGGCGTGGGTCGCATCCGGCGCCGCGATCGCGCGCACGTCCGCGTCGGCTGCGGCGTACTGGCGAACCCAGGACGTTCCGGTCCAGGTGCGGATCCCGGTCGGATCGCCCGCCCAGACGTGCCGGGCGTCGGACGCGGCGAGCGCCGTGACGGAACCGTCGTGGCTCGTGAGCGACCAGTGCGCGCCGTCCCAGTGCCGGATCCCGTCATCGCTCGATACCCAGACGTCGCGCGGGCTGACGGCGGCCATGGCTCCGAGGTCATCGTCGAGGCGCTGCACGTGCCATCCCGTGCCGTCCCAGGCGTAGATGCGCCCGTCCGACGCTGCGACCCAGACGTCCTGGGGCCCGAACACCCGGACGCCGGTGAGCTCGAGGGACGGCGTGACCCACGCGACCTGCCATGGACCCGCCGGTGACTGCGCCCGTGCCACGGTCGCCAGCTCGTGCCCGACGGCCTCGGGACCTGCGGCGCGCGTCAGCGCGACGGCGGAGGCACATCCCGCGAGGACCGTGGCCGCCACGACGACGGCGGCCATCCGCGTCAGCCGAGTGGTGCGGCGCCCCCCGTCCCGCGGCCCCCGGAAGCGCATCGCGTCCTCCTGTTCGCGCCGTCTCGAGCGTGCAACGAATCGGCCCGGGCGTTGGGGACGCGCTCAACGTCCGGACGAACCGCAGCATAACGCGTCCGGGGAGCGAAAGCGAGACATGTGAAGAGCCAAACGGCTCGGTCCTGACGTATCGAACGGCCATGGCCACGTCCCTTGCGACTGGGCCGGATGGCCCGGTCGCGCGTCGAAGGTCGGGGGCCGTTGGGCCGCCATCCGGCTGCCGATCCGGGTGGGTCCCGCCGCCACCGGCCGTGGATCGAGACGACGTGTCTCCCCCGGCCGCCGCGCGCAACCACGTTTCACCGCGATGGCGCCAGGCGGCCCTGGTGCCGTCGATCCGATGTCGCGATGCCGCCGACGCCACCGGCGCATCGGGAACCGTCGGCGAGTCGAGGCCTACAGCGCGTAGCGCAGACGCGCGTACGCCGGCTTGATGACGCCGCCGATGAGCGCGAGGCGCTCGTCGAAGTGGCAGAACGCGCTCTTCATCGCGTTCAGCGTGAGCCACTCGAGGTCGTCGAGATCGAGCCCGAAGGTCTGCGCCAGCAGGGCGAACTCGCCGGAGAGCGACACGCCGCTCATCAGCCGGTTGTCGGTGTTGACCGTCACGCGGAACCGGAGCCGCCGCAGCAGCTCGATCGGATGCTCCTCGATGCAGCGCGCAGCCCCGGTATGCACGTTCGACGACGGGCACATCTCGAGCGGGACCCGGCGGTCCCGGACATATGCGGCGAGCCGCCCGAGCACGGGCTCCCCGTCGGGTGAGGTCGAGATGTCGTCGACGATGCGGACTCCGTGCCCGAGCCGCTCGGCGCCGCACCACTGCAGCGCCTCCCAGATGGACGGCAGGCCGAAGCTCTCGCCGGCGTGGATCGTGATGTGGAAGTTCTCGCGCTGGATGTACTGGAACGCGTCGAGATGCCGCGTCGGCGGGAAGCCCGCCTCGGCGCCGGCGATGTCGAACCCGACCACGCCCTGGTCACGGTGGCGGACGGCGAGCTCCGCGATCTCGAGCGAGCGCGCCGCGGTCCGCATCGCCGTGGCGATGAACCGGACCGTGATGCCGCGACCCTCGCTGCCTCGCCTGAAGCCCTCCAGGATTGCCTCCACGACCTCGTCGAGCGACAGGCCGCCGGCCGTGGACAGCTCCGGGGCGTGCCGGACCTCGGCGTACACGACACCGTCGGCTGCGAGGTCCTCCGCGCACTCGGCCGCCACGCGGATCAGCGCCTCGCGCGTCTGCATGACGGCGACCGTATGCGCGAACGTCTCGAGGTAGAGCTCGAGGCTCTTCCGGTCCGCCCCACGGCGGATGATGGTGGCAAGCTCGTCGGGATCGCTCGTGGGCAGCCCGCGGTACCCGACCTCGCGCGCGAGGTCGACAAGCGTCGCAGGCCTCAGCCCGCCGTCGAGGTGGTCGTGCAGGAGCACCTTTGGGGCGCGCCTGATCGTATCGAGCGTGAGCACCCCAAGAGCCTACATCCCGCGGACCGCGCTCCGTTGCCTGCCCGCGGGCCGAAGCGCCGCCCACGGTGAGGCCGCTCCGGGCCGACGGACGCTCCGGGCGCCCTCGCGGGTCTCAGGCGAGGGCCCCGCGGTCGACCACCGTGTTGACGATCGCGAGCACGACCATCTCCGCGATGGTCCAGCCGATCAGGGCGACGATGGCCGCCACGTCGAGGGTCGATCCGCCCGCGGACAGCGCGTTGGTGCGCAGGATGCCCACGAACGGCGCCACGAACAGCTGACTGAGGTCGAGGACCCACGCGACGATCGGGTTGGCGCGCACCGCGTCGACGAGCAGCAGCACGATCCTGAGCAGGATCAGCAGCTGGATCAGGCCGAACACGAGCACGACCAGTCGGTGGGCGAGGCTGGGTCCCGTGCGGACGACCGCGGGACGCGGCTCCGGCCGCTCGCGCACCTCCCGCTCGACGACTCGCGTGCCGCGGTATGGCTGGTCCGGGTACGACGGGCTCACGTTCGTCTCATCGTCCACGGTGTCCGGACCGTCGTACGGGTTCGTCACCGTCTGCCCCCCGCCGTCCTCATCGCGCACCTCCTTCAGCAGGAACCGCTCGGTTCCCTGGCACCGAGACTGCCCTCGGCGTGCGTCGGGCGTCGGCGGCCGTCAGCCCTGCATCGACCCCGATGACGCCGACGACGACCCGGCGGCGCCGTGCATCGACCGCGTCGTCTGGTCGATGTTCCGGACGGCCTGGTCGAGTGACTGACCGTTCGCGCGCGCCGCGCGCTCGAGGTCCTCCCGCGTGATGTTGTCCGGGCTGCCGTGCCGATCATCCGGCTTCCCGCACCCGCAATTCATGCACATGAGCCGGTGTCTCCTTTTCCCGCCGGTCCCGTCCGGGCCCCGGTTCCGCGAGGGAACCGCCGTCAGCCCGAGACCGCACCGTGACGGTACCCGCGACGATCGCCGGTCCGGGGTGACGCCCGCGCGCCTCGCCTAACGCAACGGTTGCAGTGCGGCGACAGCGGCCCTCTCGACGGCGCGAGCAGGACGTTCGGCCGCATCCGGTCACGCGTCATCGACCGCTCGCGGACGCCTCCCGCGACATGCAACAGGGCTGCAAGCGAGCCGGCGAGCGAGCCGCGACCGCCGCCACTCCGGACCCCGTACAAGTGGAGCAGCCCGCGTTGGGCCTCGGCCCACGGGTCCCGCGGCGTCCGAGCGACCGGACGGGACGCGCCGGTCGCCGGGCTGCCAGGAGGTTTCGGAGTGGCTTCGCGCGCCCTCGCCGCCCCCGGTGCTCGCTCGCGCACTCTGACGCCGAGCGCGCACCCGATCCCTCGTTCGGCACCCCGGTCCGGTGACCGGCCCAACCATGCAGCGATCCGCTCGGGCCACGGGCCCGTCCATTCGACCCTGCGACCGGACCACCGGCTCGGTGTGCCCGTGCCGCGCCGCGTGGCCGTCGTCCGGGCGCTGCCGGGGCTCGGCGACATGCTGTGCCTCGTTCCCGCGCTCCGCGCCCTTCGGGCTGCGCTCCCGGAGGCGTACGTCACGCTCGTCGGCCTCGAGAGCGGCCGGCTGTTGCTCGAGCGTTTCCCCGAGTACCTCGACGACCTCCTGGTGCTGCCGGGCGGCCTCGACGAGTTCGCGTCGGGCCGGCAGGACATCCCCGCGTTCCTCGCTGAGGCCGCCGAGCGGTCGTTCGACCTCGCCGTCCAGCTCCACGGGAGCAGCTCGATCAGCAATGGCCTCACGCTGCTCCTCGGCGCGCGGATGCGCGCGGGGACGTACCCGACAGGCAGCTTCTGCCCGGACCCGGCGCGGTTCGTCCCGCTCGCGGCCAACCTGCCCGAGACCCGCCGCCTCCTTCGCGTGCTCGACGTCCTGGGGATCCCCGCGCAGGGCGACGATCTCGAGTTCCCCGTCACCGACGAGGATCGCTCGGCGCTGGCCTCGATCCCCGCCGCGCGGCCCCTGCAGCCCGGCCGGTACGTCGTCGTGCATCCCGGATCGAGCAGCCCCGAGCGCCGCTGGTCGCCGCACCACTTCGCGATCATGGTGAACCTGCTCGGCGCGCTGCGTCTCCCGGTGGTGCTGACCGGCACCGCCGGCGAGGCGCCGATCGTGCGGGAGGTCGCGGGCGGGACGCGGACCGAGACGATCGACCTTGCCGGGCAGACGGCCGTCGGCTCGCTCGCCGCGCTGGTCGAGGGCGCGCGGCTCGTGCTCTGCAACGACACCGGGATCTCGCACCTCGCCGCGGCCCTGCGGGTCCCGAGCGTGGTCGTGTTCACCGGCTCCGAGCCCGAGCGGTGGGCGCCGCCGGACGATGGCCTCCACCGGGCCGTCCATCCGTCGCCCGGACTCGACGGCGTCGAGGACGTGCTCTCCGCCACCCTGTCCCTGCTGGCGGGGGAGCGGCGTGCGGCCTGACACCGCGATCGCGACCGGCCCCGGCACGATGCGACCCGTCGCCGCGCCCGATCCCCTCGTCCCCGAGGCCTGGCGCGGCATCCGGCGCGTGCTCGTCGTCCGGCTCGCCAACCTCGGCGACGTCCTGATGACCGGCCCCGTGCTGCGGACCCTCCGCGAGTCGATTCCCGGCGCCCACCTGACGCTGATGGCCTCGCCCGCCGGCGAGGACGTGCTCGCGCAGCTGCGCGTGATGGCGCGCCGTGGCGGATGCGCGGTCATGCCGTCGGAGGCCTGCCACCAGGAGCTGGAGACGACCGTGCCGGACCGGACGGTCGATGCGCCATGGGCGCTGTCGGACGAGCTCCCCCGCGCGGCGGGAGCGCCGCGCTGATGGCCCGCGACGGGTTTCCGCACGCGCTCGCCGAGTGGTGGCGCAGACGGGCACACCACCGCGGCGAGACCGCGCATCGGGTCGTGCGGGGCGAGGAGCAGGCCTCGTGGCAGCCCAGGGCCTGGAAGTACCTCGAGTGCGGCTGCCCGGCGGCGACCGGCTGCCGCGGGCACGGGCCGCGGGCAGGGCCCTCGATCGGGGATTCGGGCGGATGAACGGCGAGCGCGAGCCGGCGGTGGACGGGGACATGGCGACGGACGCGTCCAGCCGCTGACCGAGACCACGCACGGCTGCGCCCGCTGCTCGACGAGCTCGACCGGCGGAGGGTGAGGACCGGCGGGCCGGGTTCGAGGAGGTCCACAGCACGCGTGCGGCCCACGAGATCGTCGAGGAGAAGGCGTTCGCCTCCGCCCCGCGGCGTCATGACAGCCGAGGCAGCTCCTGTCCCTCGCCGAGCACGCCCCGGAACAGATCGCCGCGCGCCGCCAGCCGCTCGCCGATCGTCTCGATCGTCCAGCGGTCCGGTCGGAGCTCCGGGTCGTCGAGCTCGTCCCAGCTGATCGGGGCGGACACGCTCGCGTTCGGCCGCGCCCGCACCACGTAGGGCCCGACGAGTGTCTTGTTGACGGCGTTCTGCGTGTAGTCGAGCCGGGCGAGCCCGCCGCGGGCCGACTTCTCCCACTCCCAGCTGACGAGCTCCGGCACCGACGCCGCCACCGCCCGTGAGACCCGCTCCACCCAGTCGCGTGTCTGGTCGAAGGTGTAGACCGGTCGCACCGGGATCCAGACCTGGATCCCGCGCCTGCCGGTCGTCTTCGGATAGCCGGTCACGCCGAGGTGCCGGAGGGCGTCCCTGTACAGACGGGCCAGCAGGAGCGTGTCCTCCCATGCCGTCAGCTCTCCCGGGTCGATGTCGATCAGCGCGTACGTCGGGCGCCCGGGCGCATCGGCCAGCGACGTCCACGGGTGGATCTCGATCGCCGCCTGGTTCGCGAGCCACGCGAGCGTCGCGACGGAATCCGCGACCACGTACGTGTGCGAATCCTCCGCGGTGTGCCCGGCGATGAAGCGTCGGCCGACCCACGACGGCGCCCAATGGGGAATCTCCTTCTGCCAGAAGTGCGGCCCGTCGACGCCCTCCGGCCAGCGGGACAGGTTCAGCGCGCGCCCGGCGAGGTAGGGGAGGAGGATCGGGGCGATCGTCGCGTAGTAGCCGATCAAGGCGCGCTTGGTCAGGCCCGCGGCCGGGAACAGCACGCGGTCGAGGTGAGTGAGCGAGACGGTGCTCCCGGAGACCTCCCAGCGACCGCCGCGAGCCGGCATCGCCTCGAGCGCGGCGAGTTCCTCCGGGGTGGCGGGCGCGAAGTCGGGGTGCGGGGTGCCGGGCGGACGAGGCCTCCGCGACGATGCCGGCGCGTCGTGCTCCGCGCCCCGCCGGGCGTCTCGTTCCGCCGCGGCCCGCGCGTCCCGCACCGGGCGCTCGCGCGTCACCGTCGTCGGGTCGTGGTCCAGTTCGAGCCCCTTGTAGGCCGCCTGGCGCACCAGCCCGTCGGTCGTCCACTCGGCGAACTCGACGCGGATCACGAGCCGCGGCTCGACCCAATGCGCCTCCGGCATTCGGGGAGGGTCGGCGAACGCCGGCTCCGGTCGACGCAGCGCGGTCAGCCGCACTCGCGGACCGCCTCGAAGAACGCCTCGCCATCGGCCTCGACGTGGCCGGCGTACCGCACGAGCGCGTGCTCCCGCAGCACGCCCCGCAGCAGCCGCTTCCGGCCCTCGAGCGGGACGTCGAGCAGCGACCGGCCGTCGAGGTACAGCAGGTCGAACACGTGGTACGCGATCGGGATCGCGTCACGCGCCCGGGCGGTCACGCCCGCCGCCTCCAGCCGCCCGGATCCCGGCCCCTTCAGGCCGGTCACGTCCTGGAGCAGGCTGAAATCGGCCGTGCCGTCGGGCCGCAGCGCGACCACCTCGCCGTCGACGATCGCCTCGGTCGCCGAGATCCACGACGGTGGAGCCGCGAGACGCGGGAAGTACCCCGCCGCGTCCGAAGTACTCGAGCGGGTGGTCCTCGACGTGGACGGCCATCCGGCGCGCACCCGGGTCGAGCGTCGGGCCTCGCGGCACGGCCCAGCTGGCGAGGACGCCGTCGATCTCCAGGCGGAGGTCGTAGTGGAGGCGGCGTGCACGGTGGCGCTGGACGACGAACCGGAGCCGCGGCTCACCCGGGCCGACGCCCTCGGTCCGGGCCGCAGGCGCCGGCGGCGCGAGGGCCGGGGCCGGAGCGGGCGGCGCATCGGGCCCCGGTGTCTTCGCCGGATCAGCCGTCCCATCGGGCTCTGGCGTCCTCGCGAAGTCGCGCTTGCGCCGATACCGCTCGAGCGACACGTCAGACCGTCGTCGCCTGGCGGGCGACCGTCGCTGCCGGGTCCGTCAGAACCGGGCGTCGTATGCGAGCGTCAGCAGGAATGCGCTGTCCTCGTCAGCCTTGAACGACCACGGCTCGCCGCTCGCGACGAGTACCATCTGGCCTTCGCCGAGGCGGTCCTCGAGGCTGCCGGAGGCGAAGCGTCCGTGCCCCTGGATCACCTGGAGGCTGAGCGCGCCGTCGGCCTCGCCATCGCCGACCTCGATCCCCTCCTTTGCGGCAACGAGCACGACGCGCAGGTCGTCCTCCTTGGCGAGCGTGCGGGCGTTCCGGCCGTTGATCCCGTAGTCGCCCTCCTGGCGGAGACGTGACAGCTCCTGGTCGATGTCGAACGTCATCACCGCGCCTGCGAGCCGCCGTGCCTCGCGCGTGTCGGACCCGGCGACGGTCGGCACGCCGTTGTCCCGCGTCTGCGCCGCGCTCGATGTCGTCCGCTTGCCCTCCATCGCCATCCGGGCTTCGCGCTCTTCCATCGGCTCCTCCCTGTGCTGCTGCGCGGACGCTACGCCCGCCGCCGCTGTGCCCGGAGGAGGCGCGGCGGGCACCGGCTATCACATCCGTTGCACCCCGGAGGGCGAGCCGTCGCGACGGCGGGCGGACAGGGCGGGCGGGCAGCGTGGCGCGAGGGATCGTTCCGCGTGAGGCTCGGTTTCGGGGCGGCGCCGGCACATGCCCCTTGGTATGGATCTGTTACCGGCCCCCTCGCTCGGCGGGCTTTTCGTCGACATCCGGCCCGGATACTCTGTGGCCGATCGGCCACGCGTTTGATCCTGCAACGCGGTCGTCCCGGGCATGGCTTCGTGTCGTGCGGCCGCTCATCTTCGAGGAGGAATCGGGGATCGTGCCACCGCGCCCCCAGCGCGCCTCGCGGCCCGCCCGACGCGTGCCCTTCTCTGCGCGGCTCGCCCGATCCGTCGCCGGCCTCGCCGTCCTTGCCGCGCTCGGCGGCGTCGCCCTGCTCGGGCTCGCCGGGAGCGGATTCGCGGCGGGCCAGAGCGCGGGATCGGGCGCGTCGGCGGCCGCGTCCGGCGTCTCGGTCCAGTCTGGGGCCGACCTCTCCGCCGGCCGGGAGCTGTACATGCAGACGTGCGCCGCCTGCCACGGCGTCCAGGGCCAGGGCGTGCCGCGCCAGGGTCCGACGCTGCAGGGCCAGGGAGCCGCGGGCACGGCGTTCGCGCTGTACACGGGCCGCATGCCCTTTCCGGAGAACGGCGTCCCATCCCAGCCGCGCGACAAGCCGATCCTGACGCAGGCCCAGATCCAGCTGCTCGTCAACTACGTCGCCCACATCGCTCCCGGGCCGACCATCCCGCCCGTCGACACGTCCGGCGCGGACATCGCCGCCGGCCGCCAGCTCTTCATCAACAACTGCGCCGCATGCCACGGGCCGGACGCCGCGGGTGGCGCCATCGGCGGGCCGGGCCAGCAGAACGGCTTCCCCGGGGTCTTCATCGCGCCGAGCCTCCACAGCGCGACCGCGCAGACCATCGGCGAGGCCGTCGTGACGGGACCGGGCCCCATGCCGAAGTTCAACTTCCCGCTCAAGCAGATCGACGAGATCGCCGCGTACATCAAGTACCTGCAGTCGGCGCCGTCCCCCGGTGGTGATGCGCTCGGCGGGCTCGGGCCCGTGCCCGAGGGCTACGTCGCGGTGGCCATCGGCCTGGTGCTGATCCTGCTGTTCGCGCGCCTCATCTCGCGGAGGCCACTCGAGTGACCGCCGGAATGGAGCGTGACCCCGACCGTGCGTACGGCGGCCCGCGCACCGTCCGGCCGACCACCACGACGGAGCGGCGCGCAGAGGTCTTCGTCGGTCTCCTGTTCATCGCCACGATCCTCGCGGCGCTCGGGCTGATCGTCTCGTACATCATCGGCGCCAACACCCAGGTCGACGGCGTCCTGCTCGCGGTCGCGTTCGCCGGCCTCGGCGGCGCGATCGTGGTCTGGGTGCAGTACCTCATGCACACCCCGACGATGATCGAGGCGCGCCACCCGATCCAGCCCAACCCCGCGGCGGACGTGTCCCCGGGGCAGGTCGCGATGCGCGAGGCCGAGTCCGGCTTCACGCGGCGCCGCATGCTCATCGGGATGCTCTTCGCGTCGGTGGGCGGCCTTGTCACGGCGATCGCCGTGCCCCTCTTCTCGCTGGGCCCGCTGCCCGGCCGCGCGCTGTTCGTGACCAAGTGGAAGAAGGGCTCGCGGGTGGTCGACGTGAACGGCAACCTCGTCCACGCCAGCCAGATCCCGATCAACGGCATCATGACGGTGTTTCCGGAAGGAGCCCCGGGCGACGCGATGTCGCAGACGGTGCTCCTCAACGTCGGCCCCGGGCTGCTCCAGCTGCCGGCTGACCGCGCCAGCTGGGCGCCGCAGGGTTTCGTCGCCTACTCGAAGCTGTGCACCCACGCGGGCTGCCCCGTGGGGTTGTTCCGGGCCACGGAGCACGACCTCATGTGCCCCTGCCACCAGTCCACGTTCGACGTGCTGGATGGAGCCCAGGTGACCTTTGGGCCGGCCCCGCGACCGCTCCCGCAACTGCCGATCCAGCTCCAGCCCGACGGCACGTTCGTGGCCCTCGGCGGCTTCCCGGAGCCGGTCGGGCCCGCGTTCTGGAATCAGACCAGCGGAGGTGGCGCATGACCGGCCCCGGCCCGGCGCCCGGCGACAACCGCGTCTTCCACGTCGAGGGCGAGCCGGTCCCGCGCGACGCCGATGCGATCGAGGGCGACGCCCTGCCGGTGCCCGGCGGACAGCTGCCCGTGGTCGGGCCGGCCGTCCGGTTCCTCGACAACCGCACGGGCCTGGTCACGTTCGGCCGGTCCGCGCTGGAGAAGGTGTTCCCCGACCACTGGACGTTCCTGCTCGGAGAGATCGCCGCCTTCTCGTTCATCGTGCTGCTGATCACCGGCACGTACCTGACACTGTTCTTCCGTCCGGACGGCACGACGACGATCTACACCGGGCCGTACGCCCCGCTCGACGGGACGAAGATGTCCGCCGCGTTCTCGTCGGTGCTCGCGCTGAGCTTCAGCGTCGAGGGCGGCCTGCTCGCCCGCCAGGCGCACCACTGGGCCGCGCTGCTGTTCATCGCGGCGATCGTCACGCACCTCACCCGGATCTTCCTGACCGGTGCGTTCCGTCGGCCCCGCGAGTTGAACTGGGTCATCGGGTTCACGCTGCTGCTGCTCGCGCTGGCCGAGGGCATCACGGGGTATTCGCTGCCCGACGACCTGCTGTCCGGCACGGGCCTTCGGATCATCTACTCGATCATCATGGCGATCCCGTTCCTCGGGCCGTGGATCGCCTCGCTCCTGTTCGGCGGCCTCTTCCCGACGACCGCGATCATCAGCCGTCTGTTCATCGTGCACGTCCTGCTGCTGCCGGGCGCGCTGATCGGCCTGATCTCGGTCCATCTCCTGTTCGTCTGGATCCAGAAGCACACGCAGTACAAGATCCCGGGCGCGACGGAGCACAACGTCATCGGGCTGTCCCTGTGGCCCGGACAGGCCTTCCGGTCCATCGGGGCGTTCCTGCTGACGGCCGCGGTGATCGCACTCCTTGGCGGGCTCTTCGAGATCAACCCGGTGTGGATCTACGGCCCGTACGTGCCCTACGCGGCCGCCGTTCCCGCGCAGCCGGACTACTACGTCGGTTGGCTCGAGGGGCTGGTCCGGATGGCGCCGAACTGGCAGCTGACGCTCTTCGGGATCACCATCCTGCCCGAGCCGTTCATCCCGGGGCTCGTCGTCCCGGGCGTCCTCTTCACGGTGCTGTGGATCTGGCCGTTCATCGAGGCGTTCATCACGGGCGACCGTCGGGAGCACAACCTGCTCGACTGGCCGTGGGAGGCACCCTGGCGGGCGGCGACCGGGGCGGCCTTCGCCACGATCTTCCTGGTGCTGCTGCTCGAGGGCGCGAACGACGTGCTCGCCGCGTGGCTGCTGATCCCGGTCGAGAACCTCACCCAGTTCTTCCGCATCATGGTGTTCGCCGGGCCCGTCATCGCGTGGATCGTGACGTATCGACTCGCCCGCGCGCGGCTCGAGCACGGGACGAAGCCCATCGAGCCCCGGGGTGGCATCGCGCTCCGGCGCAACGCCACCGGCGGGTTCGAGGAGGTGCACGACCGGGCTGCCGTGGACGCGGCGCTTGGCGGCGGAGGCCCGAAGTGAACCGCAGGATCCTCATCCTGGCCGGCGCGACCGTCGCGCTCGCCGGCGCGTGCATGCCGCAGTCCGCGACCGTCCAGGAGGAATCGACCTACAACCTCTACCAGGTCTTCTTCTGGACGGCCGCGGTGGTCGCCGCAATCGTCTACGTGATGACGACGCTCGCGATCATCCGCTTCCGCCGGAGGCGGGACCAGCGCGACGACGAACTGCCCACGCAGACCCGGGAGAACCGGCCGCTGGAGGTGGCGTGGACCGCGCTCCCGTTCCTGACGGTCTTCGTGCTGTTCATCCTGACCCTGTTCACGCTGAATACCGTCGACGCGATGCCGCCCAACCCCGCCGCCACGATCGACGTGACGGCCTTCCGCTGGTCGTGGACCTTCGTGTATCCGGGGAAGGGCGTCACGATCACCGGCGCCACGGGGCAGCCGCCCGAGATGGTCGTGCCGGCCGGTCAGAACCTCCACATCGTCCTGACGTCCGCGGACGTCGACCACGCGTTCTGGATCCCGAAGTTCCTGTTCAAGCGTGACGCCATTCCGGGCATCACCAACGAGTTCAACTTCACGATCAAGCAACCCGGCACGTACTCCGGCCAGTGCGCCGAGTACTGCGGGCTCTACCACGACGAGATGACGTTCACGGTGCGCGCCGTCCCGCCGGCCGAGTACCAGTCCTGGCTCGTCTCGCAGCGCGCGGGCGCGTCCGCCTCGCCGTCGCCGTCGGCTCTGCCGTCCGCCGCCCAACCGTCGCCGGTCACCCCGAAGGGTACGGTGGGCCCGACGTACACCGGGGCCCCCTCGCCGGCCGCGGCATCGCCGGTGTCGCCCGGCCCATCGTCGTCGCCGACCGCGTTCTCCGCGCCCGCTGGGAGCCAGCCATGAGCACACTCACCGACGTCGTCCCCGTCGTGCGCCCTCGTGCCGGGGCCAACATCCTCGAGTGGGTCACGACGACCGATCACAAGAAGATCGGCCTGCTGTACCTCTTCACCGCGCTCGGGTTCTTCATCCTCGGCGGGCTCATGGCCGAGCTCATCCGCGTCAACCTGGCCGCGCCCGGGGCGCAGGTCGTCACGACCTCCCAGTTCAACCAGCTGTTCACCATCCACGGCACGATCATGCTGCTGTTCTTCGCGACGCCGATCGCGATCGGGTTCGGGAACTACTTCATCCCGCTGCAGATCGGCGCCGCCGACATGGCGTTCCCGCGCCTGAACGCGCTCTCGTACTGGTTCTTCCTGTTCGGCGGGATCGCCGTCCTGTCGGGGTTCTTCGTCGCGGGCGGTGCGGCCCAGGACGGCTGGTACGCATACGCGCCGCTGACCGACACCTACACCCAGGGGTCCGGCATGGACCTGTGGATCATCGGCGTCGGCATGGTCGGCTTCTCCGGCATCCTCGGTGCGGTCAACTTCATCACCACGATCTTCACGAAGCGCGCCCCCGGCATGACGATGTTCCGGATGCCGATCTTCACCTGGAACATGCTGGTGACGTCGGCCATGATCCTGTTCGCGTTCCCGTCGCTCACGGCGGCGCTCGCGATGCTGTTCATCGACCGCCGGCTCGGGGGCCACGTCTTCGATCCCGCGCAGGGCGGCGACGCCGTGCTGTGGCAGCACCTGTTCTGGTTCTTCGGCCACCCCGAGGTCTACATCGTCATCCTGCCGTTCTTCGGCATCATGAGCGAGGTCGTCCCCGTCTTCAGCCGCCGGCCGCTGTTCGGGTACAAGCAGATCGTGACGGCCACGTTCTCGATCGCCTTCCTGTCGATGGCGGTCTGGGCGCACCACATGTTCACGACCGGTGCCGTGGTGGACCCGTTCTTCAGCGCGATGTCCTATCTCATCGCGGTCCCGACCGGCGTCAAGATCTTCAACTGGATCGCGACGATGTGGAAGGGCCAGATCCGGCTCACCACCGCGATGCTGTTCGCGATCGGGATGCTCTACACGTTCACGATCGGCGGCATCACGGGCGTCATGGCGGCATCGCCGCCCCTCGACTTCCAGTTCGAGGACTCGTACTTCATCGTCGCCCACTTCCACAACGTGCTGATCGGCGGGACCGTGTTCATCACGTTCGCCGGGTTCTACTACTGGTTCCCCAAGATGACCGGCCGCTACCTCGACGAACGGCTCGGAAAGCTCCACTTCCTGGCCTGGTTCGTCGGCACGCCACTGACGTTGCTCCCGATGTACCAGCTGGGTCTCGACGGCATGCCGCGCCGGATCGCGAACTACGCGCCCGCGACGGGCTGGCAGGACCTGAACGTCGTGGCGACGGTGGGCGCGATCCTGCTCGCGCTCGGGACGATCCCGTTCCTCGTCGCGATCGTGGCGGCCCTCCGCCAGCCCGAGACCGCACCGAGCGACGCCTGGGGCGGGTACGCCCTCGAGTGGGCCACGAGCTCGCCACCTCCGGAGCACAACTTCGACTGGCTTCCCCCGATCCGCTCCGATCGCCCCGTCTTCGACGCCCGGCTGGCGGCGGCGTCGGCGACCAGCGGTAACGGCGATGGGGCGATCGGCCCGACGAGCGGCATCCGCGGCCACATGGCCCGCGGGGACGGAGGCTAGGCGGTGCCCGAGGAAACAAGACTCTTCCTCCGGAGCTTCCTGTTCGCCTTCGTCGTTGCGGTGGTCTACTGGTTCGTCAGCTACGACTTCGCCGGGACGATCCTCCTCGGGGCGTTCTCGCTCGCCTCGCTGTTCGCCTTCGCGATCATTCGGTCGGAGGAGCCGGCGAAGGACACGCGCAGGACGGAACGGTCCGAGCAGGGCGAGGGAATCGTCGGCCACGTGATGGACTGGGTGGGCACGACCGAGCACCCGGGCATGGAGCGCCCGTTCGACGACGAGCGCGGGCGGATCCCGGTCGCGAGCGTCGCGCCCGTGGCGGTCGGCGTTGGCGTCGCCCTGATCGCGTTCGGGCTCATCTTCGGGCCGTGGGGCGTGGTCGCGGGCGCCATCCCGCTGCTGCTCGGGCTCCGCGAGTGGATCGGCGAGGCGTCTGCCGAGCTGGCCGCGATCGACGTCGACGATGAGCTCGCGGCGGCGCAGGCCGACGTGGTGCCGCCGCGCGAGGAAGCCACGGCCCCGCAGCGGTCTCACTCCGCGTCGACGCCCAGCCCCCACGCGCCCGGCGCCTCCTGAGGTTCGGCACACCGCTGTCTCTCCGGCGCGCTTCGCGCGCGCCGCCCCTGACACCGTGCTGCAACGCCACGCCGCGGCACGCCCCGCCGGCGCAGCCGCGCCTGCCCGACACTCGCGTCGCCGGCGTGGCGAACTCCGTGGCGTGTCGGGATGCGGGGGTCGGCGTGCCACGGATGTTCGTGGCGGCCCGCCGCCCGTGCTCCGGGCCGCCACCACTCAGGTACGGGCCACTCGACGGTACCCGCCCGCCCTGCCCCCGCCGTTTCGGGGACCGGACCGGGGTTGCAGACCCGTGACAGGCTGCCCGCAGCCGCCGGACGAGGTGGGGCGGGGCGCCGGGTGGGGCGGGGCGCCCGGGTGGTGGCGCGCGATCAGCAGGTGCTCGGGGTCAGGTGCTCGGCGAGTGGTCAGGCGGCGGACTTCCGACGGCGCTTTGCCGGCGCCGCCTGCGCGGGGCCCTCGGGCTTCTCGGGCTCCGCCGTGCGCGCGCCGTCCGCCGCTTCTCCCGGCTTCGACCCGCGCCTCGCGCGCGCCGCGCGCACGCTCGCCTCGAGCGCCTCCATGAGATCCGTGACCTTCGGTGCCGGGGTCTCCGGCCGTGCGCGCGGTCCCTCGCCGTGCATCTTGCGCTGGATCAGCTGCTCGACCGCGGCGCGGTACTCGTCACGGTATGCGTCGGGCCGGAAGTCCGCCGACAGGTTCTCGACGAGCGAGCGGGCCATCTGCATCTCCTTCGCGGATGGCTGTCGCTTCTCGTCGCTCGGTATCTCGAGCGACGAGGTCGCGCGGATCTCGTCGGGCCAGAACATCGTCTCGAGCGCAATCGTGTCGCCGTAGACCCGCAGCGTCGCGAGCTTCTCCCTCGTGCGGATCGCGACCCGGCCGACGGCGACGCGCCCCGTCTCCTCGAGCGCGCGGCGCAGCAGCTGGAAGGGCTTCGCCCCGACGTCCTCCGGCTCGAGGAAGTAGCTCTTCTCGAAGTAGATCGGATCGATCTCGTGCAGGTCGACGAAGTCGTCGATCTCGATCGTCCGGGCGGTCTCGGGCGCGATCGCGTCGAGCTCCTCCGGCTCGACCAGGACGTACTCGCCGCGCGAGACCTCGTAGCCGCGCGCCAGCTCGTTCCACGACACCTCGCGGTCCTCGACCGTGCAGAAGCGCTTCTCCGCGACCGGCGCGGCGTCGGGCCGGTGCAGGAGCCGGAAATGGATATCGCGATCCTCGGTCGCGCTGTACAGCCTGACCGGGATCGTCACCATCCCGAAGCTGATCGCGCCCTTCCAGATCGGTCTCACGGCCCCCTCCGTCTCAACTCGAAGGTGCGCATGCCGCGCCCGTCGCCGCATATCCTGCGCCTCAAGAGGGAGCGAGGCGCGCACTCCCCGGGTTGACGGCTTGCACTGGTCTGCCGACCGCCGCCCGTCCGCCGAGCAACCGTCCTGCAATGCGCGTTCTGCGCGTGTACGACCGGCCCCACGCGCGTGGAAACCGCCAGCGACGAGTCGTAGAGCCCTTCGCGGTGCGACTGTAACGGTTTCGCAATGGTTATCACAGTCGGCCTCGGCGACGCTGGGACGGGCGTCGTGTCGGAATGGAAGGCGTCGCGCGCCCGCAATGCGCGCCTCCCGCTCCGCACCCGATCCACCCCCGAGCGAGGCGCATGACGACCGAAGTGGAGACCGAGTGATCCAGTCTCGTGCCGTCGTCGACGCCGGGCTCCCGGCCGATGACGCCGGGCTCCCGGCCGATCCGGCGGTCTCCCCCGACGCTCTCCGCGTCGTGGAGTCCATCCCCGGTCGCGCGTGCGTCCTGGACGCCGGGATCGTCGTCGCCTCGAACGCGGAGTGGCAGCGAGCGATCTCGACGCTGCCGGGCGCCCACTGGACGTCCGGGGTGCACCAGGACGAGCGCGCGGACGCAAGGCGCGGGTGGGACGAGGCCGTGGCAGCGGGCCGGCCGTTCTCGCGCGACGTGCGGCTGCGGATGTCCTCCGGCGAGGATCGCTGGCAGACGCTGCGTGCGACGCGGCTCGCCGGTGCCTCGGACTCGCTCTGGATCGCGACCGCCACGGACGCGCACGACCGGCGTGGGTCGCAGGACGACGCACTCGCCCTGCTCGACACGCTCGTGGGGCCCGCACCCGTGGGTTTCGGGTACTGGGACGCGTCCCTCCGGGCCGTCAGGGTGAACGAGGCGTTTGCGCGACTGGTCGGCCTGCCCGCCGAACGGGTGCTCGGACAGCCGGCCGGGGCAGGGCTGGCGCGGGACAGCGCGGCGCGCCTCCGTCGCTTGCTCTCGTCGGTGCTCCGTACGGGGCGGCCGATCGTGGAGCGCGACATCGAGCTCAGGCGCGAGGACGGGCCTGCGCGGCGCTGGATGCTCAGCGCGTACCCGGTTCTCGGCCACGCCGGCAACGTCTCGGGCGTGGGCGCGGTCGTGACCGACATCACGGAGCGCGCCCACGCAGAGGAAGCGTCGCGGTTCCTGGCCGAGGCCGGGCGCGTCCTCGGCGAATCCCTCGACTACGAGACGACACTTGCGAACGTCGCCGATCTCGCCGTCCCCCGCATCGCCGACTGGTGCTCGGTCGAGATGCTCGAGCCCGACGGCAGCGCGCGGCCGCTGCGCGTCGCCCACCTCGATCCGGACAGGGTTGCGCTCGCCCGTGACCTCCGCGAGCGGTTCCCGCTGTCGCCCGACGCTCCCCTGGGTGCGCCGGCCGTCGCCCGGTCGGGACAGCCCGAGTTCATCCCGGTCGTCCCTCCCGAACTGATCGACTCGCTGGTCGCCGACCCGGAGGTCCGCCGGATCGTCCACGAACTCGGGCCCCGTTCCTACATGTGCGTCCCGATCACCAGCGGCGGGGGCGTCATCGGCGCGATCACGTTCGTGCTGGCCGAATCGGGCAGGACCTTCGACGAGCGCGACCTGTCGCTTGCCACCGAGCTCGCACGCCAGGCCGCGACCGCGATCGAGCGCGGGCGCCTCTACCGCGACGTGACCCGGCTCGCGGCCACGCTCGATGCCGTCGACGACGCCATCCTCGTCTTCGATCCCGCGACGCTCGTGTTCACGTATGTGAACCGCGGGGCTGTCGCGCAGGTGGGGTACACGCCCGAGGAGCTCCTGCGGATGACGCCGCTCGACATCAAGCTGCTCTTCGACGAGCAGTCCTACCGCGCCGTCCTCGAGCCGCTGCTGCGCGGGGAGCGCCCGTCGCGGACGATCAACACGCTCCATCGCCACAAGGACGGCCGACTCATCCCCGTCGAGGTGTCGATGCAGTACATGCTGCTCGAAGGAGGCGAGGCACGGCTCGTGTCGATCGCCCGGGACGTCACGCAGCGGGTCGAGGCCGAGGCGCGGCTGCATCGCCTGGCCCGGTCGGAGCAGGCCCGGGCGGCCGAGTTCGCGGCGATGGTCGGGGCGATCGGCGACGGGGTCGTCGTGTGCTCGCCGGGCGGCGACGTCACGCACGCCAACCCTGCGGCCGTCGAGCTCTTCGGCCCGGATGCGGCCACCTGGGAGGCGATCCACGGCCAGCTCGAGGACCCCGAAGACGTGGCTCCCGTTCCCGGGAGGCTCGAGCGGCAGGGACCCGTGGAGCTTCGGCGCGAGGGTCGGGAGCAGTGGCTCGCGCTGACCGCGTACCCTGTCCTGGGCGAGGCGCCCGCCGCGCCGGAGCGTCCGGTGATCGCCACGATCGTGCTCGTGCGCGACGTCACCGAGGCCCGGCACACGCAGCGCGCGCAGGAGGCGTTCATCGGCGTGCTCTCGCACGAGCTCAGGACGCCCGTGACGACCATATACGGCGGGGCCAAGGTGCTCGGCGAACGGGCCGATTCGCTGGCGCCCGAGGTGCGCGACGACGTCTACCGCGACATCGCAGCCGAGTCGGAGCGCCTGTACCGCCTTGTCGAGGATCTCCTCGTGCTGGCCAGGTTCGACGGCGTGTCCCCCGGATCGCTCGGCGACGAGCCCGTGCTGCTCCAGCGGATCGTCCCCGGCATCGTCGACGTCGAACGCTCGCGGTTCCCCGCCACGCAGTTCACGCTGGACATCTCGCCCGGCCTTCCGACCGTGCGCGCGGAGCGGACCTACGTCGAGCAGGTGACGAGGAACCTGCTCGGCAACGCGGCCAAGTACAGCCCCGCCGGGAGCACGGTGCGGCTGGTCCTGGACCACGCCGATGGCATGGTCGCGGTGCGTGTGCTCGATGATGGACCGGGCTTCCCCCTGGAGGAAGCCGAGGAGCTCTTCGAGCTGTTCTATCGCTCGCCCACCACGTCGCGGACCGCCAGCGGCGCGGGCATCGGGCTGTTCGTCAGCCGGCGGCTCATCGAGGGAATGGGCGGACGCATCTGGGCGCTCCCGCGTCCCGAAGGCGGGTCCGAATTCGGCTTTGCCCTGAAGACGTTCACGGAGGAGGAAGCCTGACATGAACAACCAGTTGCTCGTCCTCGTCGCCGACGACGAGCCCCGGATCACGAAGCTCGTTGCCCTCACGCTCCACGACGAGGGCTTCCGCGTCGTCACCGCGAACAGCGGGGAGGAGGCGCTGCGCAAGGCGGAGGAGGTGCGCCCGGACATCGTCCTGCTCGACATCGTCATGCCCGACCTCGACGGCATCGAGGTCATGCGCCAGCTCCGCGAGTGGCGGCCGGTTCCCGTCATCCTGCTGACGGCGAAGGGCTCCACCGCCGACAAGGCGAAGGGCCTCGACCTCGGTGCGGACGACTACGTCGCGAAGCCGTTCCACCCCGACGAGCTCGCGGCTCGCGTGCGCGCTGTGCTGCGCCGCGCGGCCGGGTCCCCGGGCGCCGGCGTCGTCCGTCTCGGCGACATCGAGATCGACCTGGAGCGCCGCCTCGTGACGCGAAACGGCGAGCTGATCTCGCTGTCGCGCACCGAGTGGCTGCTGCTGCAGCACCTTGCCGCCAACGCCGGCCGCGTGGTGCTGCACACCGAGCTGCTCACGAAGGTGTGGGGTCCGGAGTACCGCGACGACCTCCAGTACCTCCGGGTGTGGATCAGCCGTGTGCGCCGGAAGCTTGGCGCGGCCCCCGGCGAGCCGGGCCCGATCACCACGTTCCAGGGCATCGGGTACGTGCTCGACATCGAGGGCGCGCGCCAGGTCTCGCCGTCCCCTGCGAGCGATGCTGCCCGCGTGGACGCCGCGGCGACGGCGCCCGGGCCGACGGGCGTCGAGGCCGGCGGACCGGCCGTCGAGGCCAACGCGGTCGGGTAGGCGCACCGGAGCACAACCGGAGCCGCCGGCAGACGCCCCGGCGGCTCTTCCATGTCCCGGCCGCTTCGGGCCGCTTCGGGCCGCTTCGGGCCGCTTCGGGCCGCGGAGCGGCGGCTGCGCTGCGGGCCGAGGGCCGGCCGGAAGCCGGCCGGGGGCCGGCTCCGGACAGAAAGCGACCGGGCGGGCCGCGATCCGTCGGCCCGCCCGGTCGGGGGAGCGCGCGACCCGGGGAGGGGGACCGGAGTCGCGCGGAGGGGGCGCTCACGCGCCCCGGGATATTCGCTATCGCGCCGCAGCGAGAAGGAATGCGGCCAGGAGCGAGACCACGCTGACGGTGATCTCCAGGACGTACATGGAACGGTCTCGCTGCTCCGACGGTTCGCGTTCGAGCGGCGGAAACCGAGCTTCCATGACGTCCTCCCTGTCCGTGTCCCGTTGGCCGGCCTCCCGGCGGGGCCCGTTCACCGCCTTTCCGGCGACTCCCAGACGATATGGGCTGCCCTGTCCATGGCCCGCGCACTCGGGCGAGGCGATCCTCACACGTGCGTTACGCGGTTCGCCACCATCGGATTCTTCAACCAGGCGTCGTCGATCGGCTCGCCGACCGCAACCCACCTGCAAGCCGTGCGCGACGGGCTGGCGTCGCCGCCACGGCCGTCCTCGGATAGCGTTGGTGGCTGAATGCACTGGTCCCGGAGGTCACCTTGCCCCACGTCGTCATCGAACTCGGTGCGCTCGTCGAGCCTCGCGGACAGGAGGCGGACTCGGGTCCTGAGCAGGATGCGCTGATCCTCCGGCCGACGACGGGCGAGGCGCTGGAACGCCTCGAGCTCCTGTCGCGGCCGATCGTGCTGGCCGGCACGATGGCCGGTGGCCACCCCCTCCCCGGGGACGAGGAGGAGCGGGTATGGCTGGTGCGGGACCTGCTCGGCCTGCCCGACCTCCGCGTTGTCTGCTGGGAGATGGCGAGCGAACGGCCGGAGGGGCCGCACGAGACGGTCTGGGGGCCACGACCCGAGGATCCGGCCCGGCTGGCCGCGGAGCTGCGGCCGCATGGCGAGCCGGGATTCCTCATCGTCGACGCCGACGCGGACATCGTCGGATGGCGCCCGATCGGGCTCCAGATCGTCAGGCTCGGGCCCCCGCCGAACTCGCCGCTTGCCGCCCTCCACCGGCCCGACCACGACGCGCGCGACCTCCGCGACGCGGCGAACTGGATCCTGTTGCAGGACACGTTCGAAGGCCAGGTCGCCCTCTAGCGCCGCTCGCCGGGCCGACCGTACGCGCGATCGACGCGGTCCGCGGCCGACGCTCCATCGCGATCGGCGCCACCGTTGCCATCCGCTTGGTGCACTGCCGATCGGCGCGCCCGTCGCCATCCGCGATCCGACTGCAACGGGCACTCCCCGGCGTCCTGCCGGGGCGGAGAACAGTGCCCCGTAGCGTGGCCTCTCATCACGAGACAAGGGAGGTGTCTGCATGGCCCGGGTCACCGAAACGATCGACGTCAACGTCCCGGTCAACACTGCGTACAACCAGTGGACCCAGTTCGAGAGCTTCCCGCAGTTCATGGACGGCGTGGAGCAGGTCACGCAGCTCAGTGACACGCGGCTTCACTGGAAGGCCGACGTGGGCGGGAAGACGAAGGAGTGGGACGCCGAGATCACGGAACAGACGCCGGATCAGCGGATCGCCTGGACGAGCACGACCGGCGCGCGCAACGCCGGCGTCGTCACGTTCCAGTCGCTCGGCGGCGATCGCACGCGCGTCCAGCTGCAGATGGACGTCGAGCCCGACGGGCCGGTGGAGAGCGCTGGCGTGGCCCTGGGCGCGCTCCAGCGGCAGGTGAAGGGCGACCTCGAGAAGTTCAAGGGCTTCATCGAGAGCCGCGGGCAGCCCACCGGCGCGTGGCGCGGCGAGATCCACGGCGGTGAGACGACGAACACGGCGTCCGGCTCGACCGGCTCCGCGAGCTCCGGCCTGGACTACGCGTCGGGCACCGGGACCGGCGGGACGCGATCGACGGGCGGCACGGGCGCCGGGGGTGACGACGGCATCGGCGGTGACCACGGCACGGGCGCGACCAGCGCCGACACGAGCGGCGGAACGGCCGGTTCGGGTGGCACCGAGACGGGTCCGCGTTGATCGGCCACGAGCCTGCCTTCCCGCGCCGACCGCCGGGGGAGCGTCAGGACGCCGGCACCTCGAGCACGATCGTCGTGCGGGGCGGGAGCAGGATCGCGTCGGAGGCCGACGGTGCGACCGGCAGCGTCTCGCCCCACGCGAGCAGCACGGACACATCGGCCGCCCTGGAGACGGGGACCTCGCGCGGTTCCCGCGAGAGGTTGCACGCGAGGGAGACGTGCCCGCGCGTGACCACGATCCACTCCCTCGCCTGGTCCTCGTCGACCCGGAGACCGGCATGCCGGCCTGCGGCGAGTTCGGGCCGTGCCCGGCGGAGCCCCAGCAGCGACCGGTACCACTCGAACATCCGTCGCCCGCGCGGCGTCGCGAGCTCCGTCCAGGCGAGCGTCGATCGCTCGAACGTCTCCGCATCCTGCGGGTCCGGGATCTGCCCGACGGGGATTTCCTCGTCCGCGAACTCCGATCGGCGGCCGTTCCGGATCGCCTCCGCGAGTTCGGCGGGGTGGTCGGTGAAGTACAGGAACGGCGTGCCCGCGGCCCACTCCTCGCCCATGAACAGCAGCGGCACGAACGGCGAGAGCAGGAGCAGGGCGGCCGCCGCCGCGAGCAGGTCGTCGTCGACCAGCATCGAGAGCCGTTCGCCCGCCGCCCGATTTCCAGCCTGGTCGTGGTTCTGCAGGAACGCGATGAACCGCGAGGCGGGAAGATCCGCCGCGGAACGTCCGTGCCGGCGGCCCCGGAACGCGGACGGGCGCTCGTCGTACACCCAGTTCGCGGACAGGGCGCGCGCGAAGTCGTCGAGGCCTTCGAAGTCGGCGTAGTGGCGGTGCCGCTCCGCGGTCAGCGCGACGTGCAGCGCGTGGTGGACGTCGTCGTTCCAGACGGCCGTGAGCCCGTACCCGCCGGCCTCGCGCGATCGCACGAGCCGTGGGTCGTTCAGGTCGCCCTCGGCGATGAGCGCGAGCGGGCGGGCGAGGTGAGCCTCGAGCGCCTCGACCTCGCGCGACAGCTGCTCGAGGAGGTGCACGGCCGACGTGTCGAGGATCGCGTGGACGGCGTCGAGCCGGAGGCCGTCCACGTGGTAGTCGCGGAACCACATCGCCACGTTGTCGCCGATGAACCGACGGACCTCGTCGCTGCCCCTGCCGTCGAGGTTCATCGCGCCGCCCCATGGCGTGACGTAGCGGTCGGTCAGGTACGGTCCGAACCGGGGCAGGTAGTTCGCCGTGGGCCCGAGGTGGTTGTAGACGACGTCGAGCACGACGGCGAGCCCGCGGGCGTGGCATGCGTCGATGAGCCGCTTCAGCCCCTCGGGACCTCCGTACGCCTGATGCGGGGCATACAGCAGCACCCCGTCGTAGCCCCACCCTCGATCGCCGGCGAACTCGTTGACCGGCATGAGCTCGACGTGGGTGACGCCGAGGTCGACGAGATGATCGAGCCGTTCGACCGCGGCGTCGAAGGTCCCCTCGGCTGTGAACGTCCCGACGTGCAGCTCGTAGAGCACGGCCGACGCGATGGGCGGCGGCCGCCACCCCCGGTCGGTCCACCCGAACGCCCGGTGATCGAGCGTGCGCGAGGGGCCGGACACGCCGGCGGGCTGCCACGGCGACCGCGGATCGGGGAAGGGCCCGTCGCCGTCGAGCACGTATCCGTAGTCGACGCCCGGGCTCTCGCCCGGCACGTCGACCTGCCACCAGCCGTCCGCGGCCGGCTCCATCGGCACGCGCTCGTCCTCGAGGTCGAGCTCGACGCGTTCCGGGATCGGCGCCCACACCCGGAACGTGGTCATGCGCCGGTCCGGTCGAGGAGCGCGACGGGGAACCGCCCGAGCAGCTCGGTCATGGGCCGCGGGCCCCCCGGCTGCTCGGTCCCCGTGAGCACGTCCCGCCAGCGCCCCGCCGGCAGCTCGAGCTCCGTGTCCCGCCAGTCGCCGCCGAGCCCGTGCACGAGCCGTGGCGCGACCGTGACCGTGGTCTCGCCGCGCGAGAACGCCACGACGTGGGCGGCCCGCGCGCCCTTCGCGTTGAGCGGCGCGTACACGCCGCGGGGTCCGAACGCCTCCGCCCGGTCTCGGCGGAGGCGGAGCGCCTGCCGGATCACCCAGAGCTTCGGCGCGCCGTCGTCCTCGCGCGCCATGATCTCCTCCGGCGAGCACCCGTCGCCGAGCCAGGCCAGCAGTTCCCGCCGCCGGTCCCAGTCGACCGGGCGTCGATTGTCCGGGTCGACCAGGCTCAGGTCCCACAGCTCGCATCCCTGGTAGATGTCGGGGATGCCGGGCGCTGTGAGCTTGAGGAGCGTCTGCGCAAGCGAGTTGACTCGCCCGAGGCGGACGAGCGGCGCGACGAACGCCCCCATGTCGGCGCGGAAGTCGTCGTCGCCGAGGATCCCCAGCACGAACGCGGTCAGCGCGGACTCATACGTCGCGTTGACGTCGATCCACGACGTGTGGACCCTGGCCTCGCGGGCGGCCTTCGTCACGTACGCGAGCATCCGTTCGGTCTCGATGGGCCACGCCCCGACGAGCGTCTGGTAGATCAGGTACTCCATGTTCCGGTCCGGCTCGCCGTCGCGCCGGTGGCGCTCGTTCATGCCGCGCCAGCGCCGGACGGCATCGCCCCACGCCTCCGGCATCTCGGACAGCAGCGAGATGCGCGCGCGGACGTCCTCGCTGCGCTTGGTGTCGTGCGTGGACGTGGTCAGCATCGCGAGCGGCCGCCGCTGGCGCATCTCGACGCACCGCGCGTGGAACGCGTCGAGCGACCTGCCGAACAGCGCGGGATCGCAGCCCACCTCGTTGAGCGAGAGGAGACGGAGGTACCGGTAGAACGCCGTGTCCTCGACGCCCTTCGCCATGACGGCGCTGCTGAGCTGCTGGAAGCGCATGACGAACTCGGCCTCGCGCTCGCCGGTCAGGCGCAGCGTGAGCAAGTCGGCGATGAAGTCGAAGAGATCCTCGCCCAGGTCCGCGCGGCGCGCCCGGGCGGCGGCGATTGCGTCGTTGACGTAGCGCACGTCGGCGTCGTCCATCTGTCCCGCGTCGGCTCGGACGTACGTGCGGTATACCGGGAACGCGGCGAGGATCTCGCGCAGCGTGCTGAAGAGCTGGTGGCGCGTGTAGTCACGGTGCCGGCGGTGTCCCTCGGCGACGTCCGACAGGAGCGCGGTCAGCCGGTTCAGGTCGCTCCCGAGCGTCTGCGACAGCACGAGGTACCGCGTCTCGTGCGTGATCTCGTGGTAGTCGAGCCGCTCGCCGACGAAGTCCGCGTACACGTCCGACAGCGGCCCCTCTCCGTCCCCGTCGATGAACAGTCCGCCCACCAGTTCGAGGAAGTCGTAGCCCGTCGTGCCCTGCACCGGCCAGCGCTCCCGCAGCCGCTCGCCGGGCTCGAGGATCTTCTCCACCACGATCCACGCGTGCGGGGCCGCAGCGCGCAGTCGCTCGAGGTACTGCTGCGGATCGCGCAGCCCGTCGGGGTGGTCCACGCGCATCCCGTCGACCACCTCCGACTCGGCCCACGACAGCACGAGCTCGTGCGTCTCGCGGAACACGCGCTCGCGTTCCTGGCGCAGCCCCACGAGCGTGTCGACGTCGAAGAAGCGGCGGTGGGAGACGTTGCTGCCGGCCGTGCGCCAGAACGCGAGCCGGTAGTTCTGACGCGACAGGAGGTCGTCGAGCGCGTCGGCGTCGGCGTTGATCCGCGCCACGACCTCGTCGATCGCCGCAGCGGTCTGCGGCTCGTCGCGGGCGAGGTCCTCGAGCAGCCCGCGGGCGATCTCCTTGTCCCGGTGGCGGCGGTCGATGCTCGCGTCGTCCACCTCGTTCGAGGGCGGGAGGCCGGCGAGTACGTCGGCGATGAACGCGAGCCGGTCCGATCCGCTCGCGGCGGCGGCCTCGCCCAGCAGGCGGTCCAGCGAACGCGGTGCGACCGGGAAGACGTGCTCGGCGTAGCGGACGTCGAACCGGCCGCCGGTTCGTTCCAGCCGCAGCCGGCCGTCTTCCAGGACGCGGCCGTAGTGGTCGCTGAGGACGGGGAGCAGCACGACGTCGCGGAGCCGCTCCTCGGGGGCATGCCACTCCACGTCGAAGTACCGCGCGTAGCGGCTCGCCTGCCCGTTCTCCAGGACGTCCCACCACCACGGGTTCTCGGCACCCGTGATCGCCATGTGGTTCGGGACGAGGTCGATGACATGCCCGAGGCCCTGCTCGTGCAGGCGAGCAACCATCCGTTCCTGCTCCTCCGCGCCGCCGAGTTCCCGGTTCACCCGGCGTGGGTCGACCACGTCGTACCCGTGCCTGCTGCCCGGCGCCGCCTGCAGGTACGGCGAGGTGTACAGGTGGCTGACGCCGAGGGCGGCGAAGTAGTCGGCCAGGCCGGCCGCCGCGTCGAACCCGGCGTCCGGGGTGAGCTGCAGCCGGTAGGTCGCCCGGAGCGGCGGTCCGCTCAGTTCAATCGACACGCCGGAGCACCAGCAGCGACCGCTGCGGCAGCCTCACGGTCGAGTCGGCACGGTACTCGACTCCGGGTTGCGCGAGGTGGTCCGTGTCCAGCTGGACCTCCCAGCAGTCGCCGAGCACCGGCGGCAGCCGGAACTCGACCGCGTCCTCGTGGGCATTCAGGAGCACGTAGAACGAATCATCCACGATCCGCTCGCCCCGGCTCCCGCGGCTGGCAATCGCCTCGCCGTTCAGGAACACGCCGAGCGAGTCCCGCGACGGCTCGTTCCAATCGGCGTCGGTCATCTCCTCGCCGGATGCCTTGAACCAGGCGATGTCGCGGTTCGCCGACCCGCGGACCGCACGGCCCTCGAACCACCGACGCTGGTGGAACACGGGGTGGTCGCGCCGCAACCGGATCAGGCGGCGCGTGAACTCGAGCAGGTCGAGGTCCGCGTGCTCCCAGTCGATCCATGAGATCTCGTTGTCCTGGCAGTACGCGTTGTTGTTCCCGTACTGCGTGCGGCCCAGCTCGTCGCCGTGGAGCAGCATGGGGACGCCCTGCGAGAGGAACAGCGTCGCGAGGAGATTGCGCACCTGCTGCTCCCGGCACGTCACGACCGACGGGTCGGCTGACGGGCCTTCGGCGCCGCAGTTCCACGAGCGGTTGTCGTCGGTGCCGTCGCGGTTGCCCTCGAGGTTCGCCTCGTTGTGCTTCCGGTTGTACGACACGAGGTCGTGCAGGGTGAACCCGTCGTGCGCTGTCACGAAGTTGATGCTGGCGAACGGCCGGCGCCCCGTGGACTCGTACAGGTCGGAGCTGCCCGTGAGGCGGTATCCGAAGTCGCCCATGCTCGCGCTCGACGTGTCCCAGAGCGAGCGGACGGTGTCGCGGTACCGACCGTTCCACTCCGACCAGCGCGTCGGGAAGTTGCCGACCTGGTAGCCGCCCTCACCGACGTCCCACGGCTCGGCGATGAGTTTGACCTGGCTCAGCACCGGATCCTGCTGGACGAGGTCGAAGAACGCCGACAGCCGGTCCACGGCGTGCAGCTCGCGCGCGAGCGTCGCCGCGAGATCGAAGCGAAAGCCGTCGACGTGCATCTCGAGCACCCAGTACCGCAGGCTGTCCATGACGAGCTGGAGCGCGTGCGGATGGCGCATGTTGAGGCTGTTGCCGGTGCCGGTGAAGTCCGTGTAGTAGCGGGGATCCGGCTCGAGCCGGTAATACGCGGCGTTGTCGATGCCGCGGAACGAGAGCGTCGGGCCCAGGTGGTTCCCCTCGGCCGTGTGGTTGTAGACGACGTCGAGGATGACCTCGATGCCCGCGGAGTGCAGGGCCCGGACCATCCGCTTGAAGTCGCCGACCTGCCCGCCCTGCTCGCCGGCGCTGCTGTACTCGTTGTGCGGCGCGAGGAACCCGATCGAGTTGTAGCCCCAGTAGTTGAGAAGGGCCTTCTCGAGGAGGTGCTGGTCATGGATGAACTGGTGGACGGGCAGCAGCTCGACGGTCGTGATGCCGAGCTGCAGCAGGTGATCGATGACCGCGGGATGGGCCATCCCGGCGTACGTCCCGCGGAGATCGGGCTCCACCGCGGGGTGGAGCTTCGTCATGCCCTTGACGTGCGCCTCGTAGATGACGGTCTCGTGGAACGGCGTCCGTGGCGGCTTGTCGTCGCCCCAGGTGAAGGCCGGGTCCACGACGATGCTGCGTGGCACGAACGGGGCGCTGTCGGCGGGGCTCTTCGCGTCGGGGTCGTCGAAGCGGTGGCCGAACACGGCGGGGTTCCACCTGACGTGCCCCTCGATCGCCTTCGCGTAAGGGTCGAGCAGCAGCTTGGAGGGGTTGCAGCGCTGTCCTCGCGCCGGGTCCCAGGGACCGTGGACGCGATAGCCGTAGCGCCGGCCGGGCATGACCGACGGGAGGTAGCCGTGCCAGACGAAGCCGGTCGTCTCCGGGAGCTCGATGCGCGTCTCGGCACCCGCGTCGTCGAACAGGCAGAGCTCGATGCACTCGGCGACCTCCGAGAACAGCGCGAAGTTCGTGCCCTCGCCGTTGAACGACGCGCCGAGCGGATAGGGCTCGCCCGGCCACAGACTCAGCGCGTGAGCGCGCGCCCGCGCAGCATCCGGCGTCGCCGGCGCCGCGGCCGATGCCGCCATCGCCGCGGCGGCGGACGGCGAACCAGGGCTCGAGCGTGTTCCGCCGGGTGTCTCTGCGGTCGTGGCGTTGCCTCCCGCCCGGTCTGCGGTCGCGCCGGCGACGTCTGCCGCGGTTGACGGTCCTGCCATCCCGGCGTTCGATGTCAGTGGAGGCGCATGCGGGGCTGCTGCGACTGCCGCTCGTTGACGAGATACGAGCCCATGACGATGGCGGGAATCAGCGCGAGGAGGACGAGCAGCCGGTTCGAGCCGCTGATGAGGAGCCCGAGCGCCGTGCCGAGCGAGAGCGCGGAACCCACCGCGAGGCCCTCGAAGGACATGGAGCCCATCTGGGCCTGGACCTGGCGGGCGGCATCGCCCGCACTCGAGGCGGCCCCCGGCACCGCGTTCGCGAGGTCGCTCGCCGTGCTGCGGGCCTGCTGGAGCGCGTCCGAGGCGTTGGGCGTCGAGTTCGTGTCGGGCGTCACCTGGTCGTCGAATTCGTCGGTGTGCTTCGCCATCCCGTGACCTCCATCTCCGGCGCGCAGCTCGCCGTGAACGCGAGGCGCAGCCTTCAGTACTTTCGCAGATCCTCGGTCGTCAACCCGACGGCGCGCTGCCTCGTGCGGGTTGCAGTCCCGTGTCGGCGGGCCTGCGGAGCCGGGCGATCCGGCGACATGGGTGGCACGGGCGGGACGCCCGCCAGACGACGCCGGTCGCCTCAGCGCTGGCCGCCTCGACGCCGGTCGCCAGACGACGCCGGCCGCCTCGACGCCGGTCTCCTCGATGTTGGCCGCAGTGAGGCGCCCCAGCGCCCGTCGTGCGCGGGCCGCGGCGCGATGACGGTCATGCGCCGGAGCGCGCGTCATGCGCGGCGTGGTGGCCGCGCCGCCGCCTCCCGCGGTCGATAGCCCAGCCCCGTCGACACCGCGAGCCCGGCCCGCGTCGTCTCGTACGCAAGCCGGCGCACCGCGTCACGCGTGAACCTCGAGGCCGGTCCGGCCAGGCCGACGGCCGCGACGACGCGTCCCTGCGCGTCCCGGACCGGGCTTGCCACGGACACGAGGCCCACTTCGAGCTCGTGCCGGCTCTCCGCCCAGCCTCGGGAACGCACCTTCGCCAGCTCCTCCTCGAGCCGCCCCCGGTCGGAGATCGAGTGAGGGGTCAGGGTCTCGAGGTCGCGGCCCGCGAGCAGCGATGCCCGCTCGGCGAGGGGAAGGTACGCGAGGAGCACCTTGCCGGCGCTCGTCACGTGAGCGGGGTGCCGGTGGCCCAGCCGCGTGACCAGCCGGAGCAGCCCGGGCGTCTCGCGCCGCTCCACGGCCACCACGTCGCGACCGTCGAGCACCGCCACGTGCGCCATCTCGCCCGTCCGGTCATGAAGCTCGTCGAGCGCCGCGAGCGAGATCGCGTGGAGCTCGGCCCGGGACGGCACGATCTCACCGAGCTCGTAGAGCCGGACACCGAGACGGTAGCGGCCGTGCCCCTCTGCGCGCTCGACCAGGCCGGCGTTCACGAGCGCCGTGAGCAGGCGGTGGACGCTGCTCTTGGGCAGCTCGAGGCGGCGCGCGAGGTCGGTGACGCCGAGATCCCGTTCCCCGGGCGCGAAGGCCTCGAGCAGGCGGGCGGCATTCCGGACCGTCGACAGCGTGGAATCGTCCCGCGCCGGTGGGACGCCGGCCTCGCCGCGGTCGTCGTCGGCCGGCGTCATCAGCACTCGCGGTGCCCTGTTCGGTTCAGACGGCATGGTCCCTCGCGTCGGTGCCATCGCCTTCGGCGGCGCGTCTCGTCTCTCGTCAGTAAACCATCGCGCGCCGTCGGGCGCTCTCGTTCCGCTCGACGGAACGAGAGCGTGTCCCCAACGCTCTTTCCCGCGGATCGGCGGCACGAGGGAAGTGTGTCGCAGACCCGTTGCAGCCCTCGACACCTCGCTGCAAGACGGGCCGCGCGCGACATCGACGAGCAGCGCGTGGTTGCCGCGTGCCTGGGCCGATCGGATCGGAGCGACCAGCGGCGCGACGACTGCGACGCGCACGGGGACCGCCCGTCAGCGCGGCTGCGCGCCCGCGAGCGCGAGCTGTGCGAGGAACTCGGAACGCAGCCGCTCGTCCTGCTCGTACGCGCCGCGCCAGGTCAGGGTGCGCGTCACGGCCTCGGCCTCCGAGACGCCGCGCATGCGCGTGCACATGTGCGCCGCGGCGATCGAGACGGCTGCGCCCCGGGCCCCGCTCGCCTCGACCACGGCGGCCGCCACCTGCTGCCCGACGCGCTCCTGGACGGTGAAACGTGCGGCGAAGAGGCGGACGATCCGCGTGAGCTTCGAGATCCCGAGGATCCGGTCCGCCGGGACGTAGCCGACCCATGCGTCGCCGGTGAACGGCAGCGCGTGGTGCTCGCAGAGGGCATGCAGGCGGATGGGGCCTTCGACGACCTGGTCCAGGCCGGCCGGCCGACGCCGTCGCCGTTCGGTCGGGAACAGCGTGACGGCCTTCGGGTCGCCCTCGTATCCGTGCGTCGCCTCCTCGATCGCCGACAGGAAGCGCTGCGGGGTCCGCCGCGTCCCGGGCGTGTCGAGCGGCATCCCGAGCGACTCGAGGATCTCCGCGATCCACCGCTCGTAGCGTGCGCGCTGCTCGTCGGTCAGTTGCCGGTGGCGGGCATCCTGCCACGCCGGCACCAGGTCCCGCGGCTCGTGTCCGCCGCGAATCAGGTCGAGCCGCGCCGCGGCTTGTTCGTCTCGTGCGTCCTGCATGCGTCCATGCTCCGACCCCGGAGCCGAGGCGCGCGCGGGACTTGCGGCACGCGCGGTTGCAAGGTTCTTGCTGGGGGCCGCGTGCTTGCCGTGCGGCCGTCCTCGGCAGCGTCGCGTCGTGGTGGGCGCCCCGCGCGGCACCTCCGCGGCCCCAACCGGGCGCGTCGGCCGGGTCCGCCCGACGTCAACCGCCCGCGGGATGTCCCGCAGGCGCGAAAGACGGTGGGTATCTTGGGACCTGACGCCGAGAGCGGCCGGCCCGCGCGCGATCAGTGAGATGGAACGAGCCACGGCCTCCTGCGCGCTTGCGGATCGGGCGATGCCCGCCCATCATCGAGCGTGGATGACGTTCGGTCCTTCTGCCTGTGGCGGAGCGTGACGGTGCGGCTGCGACCGAGCACAGTGGATCGTGGAGGCCGCTGCCAACGCCCGGTAGCTTCCGCCCCTGCTCGACCGCGCACGATCGCTGGCACGCGTGCCGCGCTTGGAGCCAGCAGACCTACGCCGACAGCGAGGCCGCGGGTGTCGGGACCGCGGCGACCTCCGCGTCATGTCGGACGCGGCCGCCACGGCCCTCAGCGCGGGCGCACAGCGGGCACCCCGTGAGCATGGCTGTCCGGCTCGCGATCCGGCTGCGCCACACGTGTCCCTTGTGCTTCTGGCACTGCCACCACGCCTCGCGGTGCGACGCCCGGGGTCGAATACCCCGGATGATGGGCGTGAGCAAGCGGAGAGTGCGTGGGCTGTCCTGCCGGTGGCCGGCGGGGTCGACGCTTCGGCGACATCTGCTATAACTCTACTTATAGCAAGGCGAGTTATAGCAGGAGGATCCATGGCGACCGCCCGGCCGACGGCCCTGTTCGATCGCGAGCGCGAGTGGGCCGACCTCGATGCGTTCGCCACGGGTGCGATCGATGCGCGCCGCCTCGGCGTCGTCTACGGACGTCGGCGCTTCGGCAAGAGCTTCCTTCTCGAACACCTCACCCAGGTCACAGGCGGCTTCTACTACCAGGCACTTGAAGAGACGCGCGTCGCCAGCCTCAATCGGTTCACCAAGCGGGTGGCCGCCTTCGCGGGCGTGGAGGGTCTCCCGATCGGCGCCTTCGAGGACTGGCCTGCGGCGCTGTCCACGATTGCCCGCGCCGCGGCCGGCCGGCCGATCGTGATCGACGAGTTTCCGTACCTCCTGCGCGAGTCACCAGAGATCTCGTCTGCGATCGAGGATGCCTACGACCGCGTCGCGACGGGTCGCCACCCCGGACTCAAAGTGATCATCTGCGGTTCGGCGCTGTCCGCCATGACCAACGTGCTGACCGGGATGAAGGCCCTGCGGGGCCGGGCGATGCTCGACATGCCGATCCCCGCGTTCGACTACCGGCAGGCCCGTCGGTTCTGGAACATCCCCGATGTTCGCACGGCGTTCCTGGTCGACTCTGTGCTGGGGGGAGCGGCCGGCTACCGCGAGATCGCGGGATCGGCGCCAGCAGACCCGGCAGAGCTCCCTGACTGGCTCGCCGCGACGCTCCTCAACCCGTCTCATGCGCTGTTCCGGGAGGCTGAGTATGTCCTTTCCGAGGACCCGACCCTCGTGGATCGCGCGCTCTATCGCTCGATCATCTCAGCGGTCGTCGAGGGACAATCGACCCGACGGGGCGTCGGCAGCCGGCTGGGCCGTCCAGACACGGCCCTCGACCATCCGCTTGGCCAACTCGAACGCGCAGGCTTCATCACTCGCGACGCGGACCTGCTGCGGTCGAACCGCCCGCTCCTGCGGGTCAACGACCCGGTGCTCCGGTTCCACTTCGTCGTGCTCCGTCCTGATCTGGCTCGGTTCGAGGCGCGTCATACCGCGGCTGCCTGGATCGACGCGGAATCCCGATTCGCTTCGGGCGTGATCGGGCCTCACTTCGAGATGATCGCCCGTCACTGGACGGCGGCCTATGCGTCCAGGAAGACGCTCGGCGGCGCCGTGAAGCGGGTCGGCTTCGTGCAGGTGAACGAACGCGAGCGCAAGAGGGCGTACGAGATCGACGTCGTGGCCGAGGCCGCCGGGCAGAAGGACCACGATCGCGTGAGGCTGCTGGCCATCGGCGAGGCCAAAGGAAGCGAGAGACGTCGCGGGCTCGACGACCTGTACCGACTCGAGCTGCTGCGCTCGGACCTCGGAACACGGGCGGACATGGGTCGGACGAAGATCCTCCTCTTCGGCCGGTCCGGATTCGACGATGACCTCGTTGCAGAAAGCTGGCGCCGGGACGATCTCGAGCTGGTGGACCTCGACCGCCTCTACGACGGCGATTGATCGACGGAACGAGCGGTTGCCGGTCACACCGCCACCGCATGGCGGCGAGGCGACTGTTGAGGCTATCGAGCAGGTTGAAGCCCATGCGGCAGGTCCCCACCAGGTGCGCGTACCGCTCGACGGCGTGCGTCTCGGTCGCGCCTGCCGCGTGCAACACCTCGCGTGCCCTCGCGATCCCCGCCGCCATCATCCGCAGGTCGTTGTCGTGGAGCGAGAACGTCGAGCGCGGCACGGGCTCGACGAATTGGTCGCGGACGTCGTTGTCGAGCTCGGCCCGGTTCTCGGCATCGGGCAGGATCTCGCCGAGGACGCCGAGCGAGGCGTGGCGGATGTAGTCCTGCATCCGCCTGATGAGTTCCTCCCGGAACGCGCCGTCCTCGTCGGCGATGAGGTGCGCACTCCTGTTTCAGGTCGAATCTCAATTCGAACGCGTCGGCGCGAGCCCGCGAGGTGCCACGACGCTGCAAGGCGATCCACGCCGCCGCGGCGGAGGGCTTGCGGGTGCGGGGACGAACCTCCGTGGCATGACCGCGGCGGCGTTCGGCACGAGGGACAACCCGTCCCGGTGGGCGAGGAGGCTTCCCGAGGCGGCGCTGGCCACGCTCGGCGTCATCGTCGCCGGGTACCTCGCCTCGTACCAGCTCGGGATCGTCCACGCCGTCTGGGACCCGCTGTTCGGGTCGGCATCGTCCGCGAGCGTCGTCGAATCGCCACTGTCGCGCTCGCTGCCCGTCCCGGACGCCGCGCTGGGAACGCTCGCCTACCTCGTCGAGGCCGCGCTGGCGCTGACGGGCCGCGCCGACCGGTGGATCTCGCAGTCGTGGCTCGTCGTCGTCTTCGGGCTCGTCGTCGCGGGCCTCGGCGTCACGGCGATCGGGCTGGTCCTGATCCAGGCGTTCGTCGTCCACGCATGGTGCTCGCTGTGCCTGACGTCGGCGGTCATCTCGTTGGTCATGTCCGCATCCGCTTTCCCCGAGGTGCGGGCGGCGGTGGGCGTGCTGGCGGCGAGGCGCGCGCGGTCGCGCCGCGAGGTCGCGGTGTCGGGGCGCCCCGACAACACGCTGGCGCCGTCGCCGTCGTCGCCGCCTCCGCCTCCGCCGCCGGCGCCGCCGATCGCGCGATCCGCGCTGGACGCGGTCGCGGACGGACGCGGCAACGGAGACGGACGCGGGGACGAAGCGGATGCGAGCGACGACGCGAGGACGCGCGCCACGCGCAGCAGTGGAAAGGAGGCAGCGGGCGAATCGCGCCCGCGACACGACATGACACAGAACCCCACGCATCGGTTCGCGCCTTCGGAGCGGTTCGCATCCGGTGGCACCACCCCGGGCAGCACGGGCTCCGGCAACGGGACGGCAACGGCGACGCACGACCTGCTCGCGCCGGCCGGTGACGGCACGTCGCGGCGCGTCGTCGTGGTCAGCGGTGCGTCCGCGGGCGTCGGCCGCGCCGCCGCGATCGCCTTCGCCAAGGACGGCTGCGACGTCGCGGTGCTCGCGCGCGGCGAGGACGGCCTCGATGGCGCGCGGCGTGACGTCGAGGCGCAGGGCGTCCGCGCGCTCCCGATCAAGTGCGACGTGGCGGACGCGGATGCCGTCGAGCGCGCCGCCGACCAGGTCGAGCGGGAGTTCGGTCCGATCGACGTGTGGGTCAACGTCGCGATGGTGTCGGTGTTCTCGCCCGCGAAGGAGATGGAGCCCGACGAGTACCGGCGCGTCACCGAGGTGACGTACCTCGGACAGGTCTACGGCACGCTCTCCGCGCTCAAGCGGATGCTGCCGCGCGATCGCGGCCGGATCATCCAGGTCGGGTCCGCGCTCGCGTACCGCGGCATCCCGCTGCAGTCCGCGTACTGCGGGGCGAAGCACGCGATCCAGGGCTTCACCGAGTCGGTGCGCTGCGAGCTGATCCACGACGGCAGCAACGTCAAGATCAGCATGGCGCAGCTGCCGGCCGTCAACACGCCGCAGTTCGACTGGGTCAAGAGCCGGCTCCCGAACCGCGCCCAGCCGGTGCCGCCGATCTTCCAGCCGGAGCTGATCGCGAACGCGCTCGTCTGGCTGTCGCACAACTACCGTCGCGAGCTGAACATCGGCGGCTCGACGGACCTCGCGATCTACGCGAACCGCGTCGTGCCGGGATGGCTCGATCACCACCTCGCGTGGACCGGGTACGACTCGCAGCAGACGGACCAGCCGCGCAACCCGGATCAGCCGAACAACCTGTGGGAGCCGGTCGACGGCCGGGGCGGCGGCGACCACGGCGCGCACGGCCGGTTCGACGACCGCGCCAGCTACGAGAGCCGTCAGCTGTGGGCGGCCACGCATCGGAACGTGCTGCTCGGCGGCGTGGCCGCGGCGGCCGTCGGCGCCTTCGCGCTGATGCGCACGATGTTCTCGCGATGAGCCGGGAGGTCAGGCGGATGCGAATGCTGGGGATGACGGGCCGCGGCGGCACCCGGGGCCAGTCGCAGGCGTGGACGGACAACGTGCGGGGCATGCTCGCGCGGCGAGGGGCGCGGGCTCGCGGCACCTTCGGTTCGCTCCGCGGAGCGCCGTCAACGGCGGTGTCGAACGGTCCCGATCCACGGGCCCTCCTGGTCGCGGGCCTCCTCGGCGCGGCGCTCGGCGCGCTGCTCATGTATCTCCTCGACCCGGAGCGTGGTGCCCACCGACGCACGGCGGTCGCCGCCCGGGCGGGGTCGGCCGTCCGCTCGAGTCGGGAGGTCGCGGGGAGCCGATCGAAGGACGTCATGCAGCGGGCGCGGGGCATCCGCGTCGAGACGATCCGGGGGCAGGGTTACGCTCCCGACTCCGTGATCGCCGAGCGGGTGCGAGCCGAGCTCGGGCATCGCGTGCGACACGCCGGCGCGATCGAGGTCGACGTCCAGGACGGCGTCGCCGTGCTCCGGGGCCCGGTCCTGCGCGACGAGCTGTCGTCGGTGCTCGCGACCGCCCGCGAGGTCGACGGGGTACGGGACGTGGAGTCGGAGCTCGACATCCACGAGGCGCCGGGCGCGTTTCCCGCGCTCCAGGATTGAGCGCTCGCATGGAGGCACTCGACCCCGTCGCGTCGGGCTGCCTGACGTCCCTGAGGGGGCTGGATGGGGCAGGGCGAGCATCTCGGAGTGGCGCCGCGCGACGTACGATCCTGCCAATGGATGATGCCCGATCGACCCCGGGGCTCGCGAGCCCCGCCAACCCCTGGCAGCGCCTCGCTCGTCGCACGGCCTACGAGAACCCGTGGATCACCGTCTGGGAGGACCAGGTGATCCGGCCCGACGGGCACCCGGGAATCTACGGTGTCGTGCACTTCGTCCACCGCGCGGTGGGCGTCGTCCCCCTCGATGTCTCCGGCCGCGTGCTTCTCGTCGGACAGTGGCGGTACGTGCTCGACGCGTGGTCGTGGGAGATCCCGGAAGGCGGCGCGCGCCCTGACGAGGATCCTCTCGAGGCCGCACGGCGCGAGCTTGCCGAGGAGACGGGGTACACGGGCGGGCGCTGGCGGGAGGCCGTCCGCGCGCACCTGTCGAACTCGGTGAGCGACGAGGAGGCGATGGTCTGGGTCGCCGACAGGCTCGAGCCGGGCGTCGCCGCGCCCGAGGGGACCGAGCAGCTCGAGCTCCGGTGGGTCGACTTCGACGACGCGCTCGCGATGTGCCGGGATGGCCGGATCACCGACGCGATGTCGGTCCTGGGCATCCAGGCCGCCGCGCTCGACCCGCAACTGCGGGCCTGACCGCCCGCACCTCTCCGGCCCCGCACCGCCCTCACTTCGCCGCGGCCGGTTGCCGGCACCGATGCTCCGACACCCGGCCTGAACCGACCACCGACGACGCGCCGTCCGGATCGGCCGATCCCGGTGCCCATGGAACGCGACGCCGCGGGAAGACGGGCGGACCGGGAGCCATCGACTCCCGGTCCGCGGTTTCGCCTCGTGGCCGCCCGGAGGCGGCTCGCGTCAGTGCTCGACCCGCGTTCAGCGCTCGAACTGGTGCAGGGAGAGTGCGCCGGCGTAGCGCGCCGCCGACCCGAGCTCCTCCTCGATCCGAACGAGCCGGTTGTACTTCGCCACGCGCTCCGAGCGGGAGGGAGCGCCGCTCTTGATCTGCCGGATGCCGGCGCCGACCACGAAGTCCGCGATCGTCGTGTCCTCGGTCTCGCCCGATCGGTGGCTCACCACGGCGCCCCAACCGTTGTCGAACGCCGTCTCGACGACCTTCAACGTCTCGGTCAGCGTCCCGATCTGGTTGAGCTTGATGAGGATGGCGTTCGCGCTCTTCTCGGCGAGCCCGCGCGCGAGACGCTCCGGATTCGTCACGAAGATGTCGTCACCGACCAGCTGGATGCGGCGGCCGAGGCGCTCGGTCAGCGCCTTCCAGCCCTCCCAGTCGTCCTCGGCCAGGCCGTCCTCGAGTGAGAAGATCGGGTAGCGGTTCGCCCAATCCTCCCAGAGGTCGATCATCTCCCCCGAGTCGAGCGTCCGGCCCTCCTTGGCGAGACGGTAGCGGTAGGGCTCCCCGTCGCCGCCCGACTCGACCAGCTCGCTCGTCGCGGGATCGAGGAAGACGGCCACGTCCTCGCCCGGCTTGTACCCCGCGCGCTCGATGGCGCGGACCACGGTCTCGATCGCGGCCTCGTTCGACGACAGCGTCGGCGCGAAGCCGCCCTCGTCGCCCTGGCCCGTCGCGAGACCGCGCTCGTGGAGCTCGGCACGCAACGCCTGGAAGACCTCGGAGCCGTAACGGAGCGCCTCGGCGAACGTGGGGGCGCCGATCGGCGCGACCATGAACTCCTGGAAGTCGCACGAGTCGACGGCGTGCTTCCCACCGTTGAGGATGTTGAACTGCGGCAGCGGCAGCGTGTGCGCGTTCAGGCCGCCGAGGTACCGGTAGAGAGGCTCCTCGCGATCCGCGGCCGCGGCGTGGGCGGCCGCCAGCGACACGCCGAGGATGGCATTTGCGCCCAGCCTCGCCTTGTTCGGCGTCCCGTCCATCTCGATCATCGCGGCGTCGAGGCCGGCCTGATCCTCGGCATCCATCCCCACGACGGCCGGCGCGATCTGGTCGTTCACGTTGGCGACCGCCTTCGTGACGCCCTTGCCGCCAAATCGGCGCTTGTCGCCGTCGCGGAGCTCGATGGCCTCGTGGCTCCCAGTCGACGCGCCCGAGGGCACACCGGCGCGCCCGCCGACGCCGTCCTCCAGCTCGACGTCGACCTCCACGGTGGGGTTGCCGCGCGAGTCGAGGATCTCGCGCGCGTGAACGGATGCGATCGCGGTCATGGGACCTCCCTGCAGGCCGGAGGTCGTGTGTCAGAGGCAGGAACAGCCTGCCCGCGACGACTCGGCCGAAGTCGATGAGAAGGGTACCGGACCGGCGCCGCCGGTCACGGACCAGATGGACCACGCACGCGAGGCCGAAGCGGCTCCAACGTTGACGGACTCGCGCGAGCGCCCATGCGAGCGCCTTCAGCCATGCGCGTCCCGCCGATCGTCGCGGCCTCGGGTGGCCGCGACGCTACCGTTGGATGCTGCGGCTGCAAGCCACCCTGCTGGCGAAGCTACCGCTGCTGACCGTGCAGGCGCGTGTTCTCGGGTCCGCCGGTCGTCTTCCAGGCGGCGTCGACCTGGTCGATGAGGTCGAGCAGCTTCTGAGCCTCGGCGAGGTCTGTCGTCTCCTTGACCTTGCCCGCCTGCTTCGTGGCGTCCCAGAACAGCTGGTGCAGGTTCGGCACCTTGTCGAGCATGCTCGGCTTGAAATAGTCGTGCCAGAGCACGTCCAGGTGGCGCTGGCACAGGTCAGCGCGCTGCTCCTTGATGTCGATCGCGCGGGAGCGGAACACCGCATCGTCGCTCGCGTTGAACTTCTCGATGATCCGGTAGCAGCTCTCCGCCTCGATGCGAGCCTGCTCCGGATCGTAGATGCCGCACGGGAGTCCGCAATGGGCGTGGAGCGTGTGGCGTGGCACGAGCGAGTCGATCAGTCGGGACATCGTTCCTCCTGGGTCTGCCGGCGAGTGGCACGGGCGCAGTGCGCGACTGCACGGGGCACAGATCGATCGAGAGAGCCGAGTGTCGGCCGCGCCGTGTGGCGTTCCCCGTCGCGCGCTCGAACCCCCCGCTTTCAGCGCCGTATCGACCGCCGTGACCGCTCCGGCCGCTGCGGTCACCGGCACCGGGAGACGGCGCGCCGACGTGTCGACCGGGGGCTGGCAACCGACGGCCCCGTCGCTGCGCTGCGGGGGGCACGGTGGGGTGGCTCCGCGGCCCGTGCCCGGCGGCCTGCTCGGGGCGTGGCCGTTCGTCCGGTGCTGGCCGATCGTCGCGCTCACGTTCGCCGGGCTGCTCATCCGCCGTCCGATCAAGGAGGGGAGTGGAGCGGGAGACGGGTCTCGAACCCGCGACATGCAGCTTGGAAGGCTGCCGCTCTGCCAACTGAGCTACTCCCGCCCGCGATGGCGATGCCGGGCCACGGTACCACGGCGACGGAACGGCCCGTGCCCCATGTGGCCGGCGCGGCCTCGATGGCGTTCCGCGTGCTCTGTGGCGTCCCCGGTCAACCGCGACACGCCATGACCAACGACCTGCGGCCTGCTCGTGCCGGCCCGCGACGAGCCCATCCACGAACGGACGCAGCTGGCGAACCGCCTCCGTGCCGCCCTGCTCGTGCCCGCGCCTGAGGCAGCGCATCCCCCCAGGTCCTGTCTTCGGCCTGACGGCGCGCAGGGTACACTTGGGTTCCGCCGGAAAGAGTCGGATCTGCTCGCCGCGTGCCTGCGACGCCGATCCCGCCGACCACGGACGAATCCCGGCCCCGGTCCTCGCCATCGCGGATTCGGTGGTGTGCCGCGACGACGGGGAAGAGCCAGACGGGTCGTCTCCTGCCCGGGCGAGTAGCCACCCGGGCTCGGGGAGGGGCCACAAGGCAGGTGCGTTCGAGCGGGCCAAGCGAGACACTCCACCGCCGACGCCGGAGAGGGTCGCAGCTGGAGCGACCGCGATGCTGGAACCAGGACGTCCGGGCTCCTCCCCGGCGGATGCCGGAGGCCAACCCGCGCCAGTGACCGACCTGTGGTCGTCGGCCGCGATCGTCGACGTCATCCTCGACCACCTCAGCGACGCCGTCTACGCCACGGACCTCGACAACCGAGTGACGTTCTGGGGCCCCTCCGCGGCGCGGTTGTTCGGGTACAGCGCGGACGAAGCCGTGGGACGACCCTACGGCGAGCTGCTCCCCTATCGGATGGCCGCCGCCGGCGACGAGGACGCCTTCGTCGCCGCCCTTCAGGCGGGCCGCACCTGGCGTGGCTCGGGCAGCGTGCGCCTCCGCGACGGTACCGAGCTGTGGATCGAGTCCACGGTGCAGCCCGTGCGGATCGACGGCCGCGTGATCGGGAGCGTCTCGGTCAGCCGGGACATGACCGCTCGACGCGAAGCGGAGCACCGGCTCGTCGCCCAGGAGCGGTTCCTCGGCGCGGTGCTCGAGGTGATGGGCACCATCGTCAGCGTGCTGGACGCCCAGGGACGCATCGTGCGCGTCAACCGGGCCGCCCAGGCGTTGAGCGGTCGCACGCCGGCCGAGCTGGTCGGACGACCCTTCTGGGAGGTGCTCATCCCGCCCTCCGAGGTGGCGACCATGCGGGCCAGGTTCGCCCGCCTGACCGCCGGCGACTACCCCAGCGTGTACGAGAACCACTGGCTCACCGCGGCGGGCGCGCAGCGCCTCATCCACTGGTCGAACACCTGCCTCACCGACACGTCGGGCGCGGTGACCCACGTGATCGGGGCGGGCACCGACATCACCGAGGGGCGGCGAACCCGCGACGCCCTGGACGGCATCGAGGCCGTCGGCCAGCTCCTGGCGAGCGCCGGTCCCACCGACGCCACGCTCGATGCCGTGGCCGAACGCCTGACCGCCCTCATGGGCTACCGGTATGTCACCCTCGTCCTCCGGGACGGGCAACTCTGGCGGCTCGGGGCGCAGCGCGGCTACGCGTCGCTGCCCGTCGTCTTCGACCCCGCGCGCGGCGTCATCGGACGGGTCATCCGCACCGGCGTCCCCGCCTTCGTCGCCGACGTGCTCGCCGACCCCGACTATGTGGTTGGCGACGCCCTGGTACGGAGCGAACTCTGCGTGCCGCTGCGGGCCGAGGACACGACGCTCGGCGTGCTCGACATCGAGGCCGGCGCGGATGCGCCCCTCACCGAGGACGATCTGCGGCTGGCCCTCACGGTGGCCGACCGGCTCGCCGCGGCGCTGCTCCTCGGCCGCGAGCAGCTGGCTCTGCGCGAGCGCGTCCGGCTGTTCGGGGCCCTCACCGAGTTCGCCCGGCAGGCCGGGCTCGTCCGGGATCCGGAGCAGCTCTGGCCCGCCCTCGCGGATGCCGCCGCCGCGGTCATCGCCGCGGACATCGTCTCGCTCGCCACGCTCGACCGGGCCAGCGGGCAGTACGTCCTGCGCGCGGTGGCGGGTGTCAGCGACGCCCCCGTGGGGACCGCGGTGACGCCCGGCGAAGGTGCCGCGGGGCGCGCCATCGCCGAACGCGCGCTGGTGATCCTCGATGCGCTGCCCCGGGAGCGGTTCACCGCCGCGGTGCAGCCATACCTCCCGGCCGACGCCATGGCGGTGGCCGCGGTGCCGCTGCTGCGCGAGGGCGTGGTCCTGGGCGCCCTGGTGTTCGCCCGGCCGGCCGAGCGCGGCTTCAGCCCACTCGAGCAGGAGGTGGCCGCCCTCCTGGGCGCGCAGGCCGCGCTGGCGGTGGCCAACGCGCACCTCCTCGCGGAGGTGTCCGAGCTCGCCATCCACGATCCGCTGACCGGCCTCTTCAACCGCCGACACTTCGACGTCGCACTCGAGCTGATGGTCGCCCGCTGCCGGCGCGACCGTGGGCGAACGGCGCTGGCCGCGGTGATGCTCGATCTCGACCACTTCGGTGACTTCAACCGTGCGCACGGGCACCAGGCCGGCGACACAGCCCTGCGCCTGTTCGCGGGCGTGCTGCGCGAGCGGGTACGCTCGTCCGACCTCGTGGCCCGCTACGGGGGCGAGGAGTTCGTGGTGCTGCTGGAGGACTGCGACCGCGACGGTGCGGTGGCCGTCGCCGAGGCGATCCGCGCCACCTTCGCGGAGCGGGCCATCCCGGGGCCCGAGGGCGCCACCCTGCACGCCACCGTGTCCGCAGGCTGCGCCGTCCTCACGCCCGATGCGCCGTCCGCGGAGGCGCTCATCCGGTCCGCAGACGTGGGCCTCTTCGCGGCCAAGCGGGCTGGGCGCAATCAGGTGGTCGCGGTGTGACCGAACGCGACTCAGGTCCCGCGATCCGGGGGGCGGCGGGCTGACGCGGGGCGGCGGGCTGACGCGCCACTGAGCCCCTTGATCGCCGCTGGACCGCGCCGCTGCGAACTGCTCAACCGCTACTTCAGCCCGGAATGCAGGAAGCTCTCGATGAACTGGCGCTGGAAGACCAGGAACAGGATCAGGAGGGGCCCGACCACGATCAGCGTCCCCGCAGTCACGAGCGGCCACTGGGCCCCGATCTCACCGAGCTGGGTGAAGACGGCCAGGCCCACCGTGAGCGGGCGGCTGTTCGTGCTGTTCGTCACGACGAGCGGCCACAGGAAATCGTTCCAGTGGAAGCTGATCGACGAGAGGGCGAAGGCGACCATCGCGGGCCGCGCAGGCGGGATGTACACGTGCCACAGCGTCTGCAGCCAGTTCGCCCCATCGACCCGGGCCGCATCGTCGAGGTCGCGCGGCACGGTCTTGAACGTCTGCCGCATCAGGAAGACGCCGAACGCCGACCCGAAGTACGGAAGCATGACGGCCACGAGCGTGTCGAACAGGTGCAGCTGGCGGATCGTCGAGTAGTTGGGGACGATCAGCGCGCTCGACGGCACCATGAGCTGGAGCAGGATGAGGAAGAAGAGCAGGTTCTGTCCGCGGAACGGGTAGCGGGCGAACGCGTAGCCAGCCAGGCTGATGGTCACCAGCTGCACGACGAGGATGCCGGCGACGATGAGAATCGTGTTGACGTAGTACTGCGCGAACGGCGCGATCTGGAACGCCTGCGCATAGTTCGAGAGGGTCGGTTTCGACCCCCACCACAGGTTGCTGGCGGTGATGGGCTCGTCCGGGGAATGCACCGACACGGCCATCGCCCAGATCAGCGGCACCGCCCATCCGATGGCGACGATTGCCAGCACCAGGACGCCACTCGCGTCGAGCAGCCGGAACCGGTGCAGCCGCAGCGACAGTCGCCCGACGGCCGCTCCCCGCGGCACCGAGGACGACGGCGAGGCGAGGCTGCTACTCATACGTGGCCCGCCGCTCGAGGTGCGAGAAGTTGACGACGGTGAAGATGAGCAGCACCGCGATCAGGATGACGCTCATCGCGCTCGCCTTGCCGAGATCGAAGAAGCTGAAGAGCGTCTGCCAGATGTCGAACAGGAGCATCGTCGTGGCGTTGGTTGGCCCACCGCCCGTCATGATGTAGGTCTGGTCGACCGTCTCGAAGCCGTTGACAACCGCGATCGTGGTGACGAAGAGGGTCATGCCCGCCAGGAGCGGGAGCGTGATGTGTCGCACCGTCTGGATCGCCGAGGCGCCATCGAGATCGGCCGCCTCGAAGATCTCACGCGAGAGTCCCTGCAGCCCGGCCAGGTAGAAGATCATGAAGTAGCCGGTCTGCTTCCAGACCCCGACGATCATGAGGGCGAACAGCGCGAGGTCCGGGCTGCCGAGCCAGTTCTGGCCGGGAAGGTGCAGGATGCCGAGGAAGACGTTGACGAGGCCGTAGCCCGGCGCGTACATGAAGAGCCAGATCGTGGCGGCGCTGACCATCGGCAGGATGGCCGGGTAGAAGAATGCCAGGCGGAACAGGCCAAGCGCGCGTAACCGGCGGTTGAGGGCGAGCGCGATCACGAGGGCCAGCGCGACGCTGATCGGCACCGTGACGATCACGTAGATGACGGTGTTGAAGAGGACCTGCCGGAAGGCCGGGTCCGCGAACAACGCGGCGTAGTTGCCGAGCCCGGTGAACTGCGGCACCTGGACGGCCTCGTTCTGGAGGAACAGGCTGTCGTACGCGACGCGCACGGTCGGCCAGAGTGTGAACACCGCGACGAAGAAGACCGTCGGCAGCACGAGCAGATAGGGAAGGACGGCGGCCCCGCTCCGGGGCCGCCGTCCGAGCCGGGAGAAGCGCTGCGGCCTCCCCATGGATCAGTTCTTGAACGCCGACAGGAGCTGCGTCGCCTGCTGCTGGGCCGACCGGAGCGCGGACGAGGGATCGCTCTTGCCCGTCAGCACGGCCTGCACCGCGTCGCCCAGGAACTTCTGGACCTGCGCGTTGTCGTGGGCAGCGAGTTCCGCCTTCGCGTACTCGATGCCATCGGGTGCGACCGACGCCTGTGGGGTCTTGGCGAGGTAGGCCTTCATGGCCGCTGTCTGGTAGGCGGCCGGGCTCGCCGCGATGTAGCCCGTGTGCATGCTCCAGTCCGCCTGGATGTCGTTCGACGACATGAACTGGATGAACTTCCACGCGGCGGCCTGGTGGTCGGCCGGGATGCCCTTCAGCATGTACAGGTTGCCGCCGCCCGTCGGGGCCCCGAAGCCCTGTTCGCCGACGGTGTAGCTCACGCCGACGTTGAACTTGGCCTGCTTCAGGATGTTGGCCAGCGATCCGCTCGAGTGCCAGATCATGGCCGCCTTGCCGGCGACGAAGTCGTTGGGCATGTTGGCCCACTGCAGGATCCCCGACGGCATCACGTGGTACTTCGCCGAGAGGTCGGCGAAGTCCTGCAGCGCGCTGACGACCTGCGGCGTGTCGAAGCTGACCTGGTTGGGGGCCGAGCCCACCACGTTCGCTCCGTTGCCGATCACGAACGACTGGAACAGCCAGTACGGGATGCCATCCGAGGAGATCTCGATGCCCCAGGTGCTGCCGTCCGGCTTGGTGAGCTTCTGCGCGTCCGCCACCATCTCCTGGTAGTTGGCGGGACCCTTGGTCGGGTCGAGGCCCGCCGCCTGGAACATGTCGCGGTTGTAGTAGAGGACCGGGGTGGAGCGCTGGAACGGCAGGCTCCACACGTGTCCCTGGTAGCGCGAGTTCGCCAGGAACGCCGGGTAGAAGCCGTTCAGGTAGTTGTTGCCGCCGGCGGCCGCGATCTGGCTGTCCAGCGGCTGGATGGCGTTCGAGTCCACGAGCGAGTACAGGTCGGTCGAGAGCATCACCGCCACGTCCGGTGGCGTCCCGCCGCCCTTGATGGTCGTCTCGATCTTCGTCAGGGTGTCCGGATACCCGCCCGACAGGACGGGCTTGACGGTGATCCCGGGGTTCTGCTGCTCGAACTTGCTGATGTATCCGTCGATCAGCTGGGTGATCGGACCGGGCACGGCGACCGGATAGTAGAACGTCAGTGCCACGGCACTTGGTGCCGCTGTGGCGGCGGATCCGCCACAGGCCGAGAGCGTTGCCGCAAGGACGGCGGTCGCGGACGCGGCGAGCAAGCGCCGCCACTGCTCAGCAATCACGGTTCAGTCCTCCTCCTCCAGGGGCGCAGATCACACGCAGGGATCGTCCCGCGCCGAACCCACCGAGCTCGCCGCACCCTCCTTTCCGGTTCCGCCCGGAGCGGGGGAATCCGCGGATCCGGAGCCGACCGGCAGCCCTCCACGCCTGTCGGCCGCGGACCGTTCGACGGCTCGCACCCATCCGTACAACTGCGGCAGCACTTCTTCCACCGTTGCCCCGGCGATCGAGCAGGAACCCGGGATCCATCTCCAGGGATTGATGTACGTCGTGAACCAGCCGCGCCCGGCGGCCGGCTCGATGTCGTTACGGTAGTGGTCTCCGACGCTCATCACGTGGTCGGGGCGCAGGACGCTGATCCAGCCATCGACCAGCTCGAGGAACCGACCGGGCTTGCTCGCGTCACTGGCGATATCGTCGAGGTATCCGACGAGTCCGAGCCGCTCGACGACGGGCTGGACGGATTCCGCAGGGCTGTTGGACGCGAGCACCACCGTGCAGCACGTCCTGCTGAACGCCAGAAACTCCGGCAGACCGGCGGGCACCTCGAGCTGGAAGTCACCCGCCGCGATGCGGCGCCGCGTTTCCGCGAACGCCTCCTGGCGATGCCGCTCGCTGCCCCCTCGGGCTCTGGCCAGTTCGGCGACAGCGGCCCAGCCGTCATGGGGAGGCGCGTTCAGGCCTGTGACGGCCCACCGCTCACCGTGCAGCAGAGCGCGCAGCGCGGCCTGGAACGGCAATCGCTCGCCCGACGGCAACTCCTCGGAAACCAGCTGCGCGTAGTGCAGCAGGGGTTCGTCGCCACGCCAGAGCGTGCCATCGAAGTCGAACACCAGCAGCCCGGGACGCGGTCGATCGCGTACGCCGGATGATTCCGTCACTCGGAAGTCGATGTCGCGAAGGCTGCCGACGCGGAAATCGTGTCCCCTCCAGCGTCCTGATCGTCCCGCTCAGGCTACCACTCGCCGAGCTCGACGCCGCTACGTCCGCGTCTCCCGTGTTCGCGAACCGGCAGGCATGGCGCGGCCTGGTCGCACGCCTCCCCGGGACGCGCACCAGCCGGCGCGCGTCAGCGCAGCAACCATGCCGCCCGGTGCGTCGCATCACCGTGATGGCACCGGCCACCTGGCGCAGCGAACGGACCAGGGCCGACACGACGATCCGGATCGGCGCGTGGGGCACCGGCGTTCCCCGCTCGCCGTACGTCCGGACGCGGATCAGGCGAGGGCGGCCTCCTTCGTCTCGAGCGCATCGACGATCGCCGCGAGCTGCGCCTCAGTCAACTCGTGCTCGAGGATCGGCGTGTACATCTCCTCTTCCGCGAGATGCACCTTGAGCAGTGCGTACAGGTGGTACAGCACCCGCCGCACCTCCATGAGCCACGGCGTCCCCGGCCCGGACCGGCCGGTCGCCGGGGTGCTCGCCAGCTGACTCATCGAGCTCAGCAAGCGCCGGATCTGGTCGTGTTCCCGCGACAGGGGCGACATCGAATGGCGATTCTGGAGAAGCCGCTCGAACGCGGGATAGAGGGTCTCCTGCACGGCGGACACGTGGGGCAGGAGCTCGGCGGTCAGGAAGGCGTGCTCCTCCTCCAGCCGCTCCTGAACGGCCTCTCGCGAAAGGGTGCCCGCTTCGTCCGCGATCACCCGCAGGTCATCCACATGTGGCATGAGCCGAGTGTGCTCGGTGCAGAGCCGGTCGGTCAGCAGGCCCATTTCCTCTCCCTTCGGTTTCGATTCTGAGGCCTGCCGATCCACGCCAGACCTGGTCGCGCGATGGTGCTCATGACAGCCAGCGACAACCCGCCGTGCCGCAGCGGCCGCGAGACTGGCGCCAGCCTCATCCGAATTCCGTCTGCAACAGAAGGGCCGGAGGTGGCCAATCGAGGGGCCGATCGTCAGGGCTGAAGGACGCGCGGAGCGGCGATCGCGGTCTCGACCTGCGGACCGAACGGCCGGGCCCCGCGCGGCACTCGACCGACATGCCGGATGGACGTGCGAATTGGGGCATACCGTACTAGTGCGCATGTGCGCATATCGTGATACTCCTGACCGATGGATGAGATCTCCGCGCTGCAGGCCGACATCCTGAAGACGCTTTCGAACCCACACCGGGTGGAGATCATCGAACGCCTTGCGCATGACGGTCCGTGCGAGGTCACCCGTCTCGCCGATCTGATCGGGATCAGCCAGCCCAACCTGTCGCAGCACCTGGCAGTGCTGCGCTCGGCCGGACTCGTCGAGGCCGCCCGGAGCGGGCGCGGCGTGCAGTACCACCTGACGGACCCGGAACTGGCCGAGGCCTGTCGCATGATGCGGCGGATTCTCGCCCGGAGACTGGCTCGGCTCGGCGCCCTTTCAAGCCGCGCCGACGAGCAGCTTGACACCCCAATTTCGCTGTGAGGTCGGCGCCGATGGACGACACGATTTCCCTGGTGCTCTTTTCCGGAACCGACGATCGTCTCCAGGCCGCGGCCGTGATGACCGCAGGGGCGGCCGCAGTCGGCAAGACCGTGCACCTCTTCCTGCAGTACTGGGCCCTCGACGCATTCCGCGCCGACCGGATCGGCCTGGACCATGGACTGTCTCCGGAGGCTGGGCCGGACGGCGCCGCCGCCGTCGCCGCTGCCGCAGCGGCGGGGCAGGCAAGCTGGGCCGAGACCCTCCGCCAGGCCAAGGAGATCGGCGCCGTCGACATCCAGGCCTGCTCCCTCTCGATGGACATCCTGAAGCTCGAGCTCCGCGACCTCGACCCGATGGTCGACGGCGCGGAGGGGGTGACTGCCTTCTACCTGAACACGGGCGACGGTCCCGTGCTGTTCATCTAGGGGTACCGAGAGCGAGCCGCGACACAGGCTCCCGGCGTCCCGACCCCTGATCGCGCGTCGTGGATCAACGCCCGCAGCAACGGGCGAACAGCACAAAGGAAGCCTCTATGACAGATCTCGAGATCGCACAGCGCGTGGACGCCAAGGGACTGTCCTGCCCGATGCCGATCGTCAAGACGGCGCAGGCCATCAAGGGCCTCTCGTCGGGCCAGCTGCTCGAG
>JAJYGH010000076.1:0-1779 GCA_021785175.1 Chloroflexota bacterium
GTGTAGCGCCGCACCTGCCCGATGAGCCGCGCCTGTTCCTCGGGCGTGGTGGCGCCAGGGATCCGCGCCACGGCCGGGGTCAGGACCCATTCGCCGAAGGCGAACAGCCCGACCGCCAGCAGCAGCGAGGCCAGCCAGGTGAGCCCGTAGGCCGTGCCGACCAGGGCCGAGGGGCTCTGCACCGGGCCGAAGACGGTGCCCCGCAGCGCCCCGAGCACGATCGTGGCGACGGCCGCCCGCGGCTCGAGTCGTGCGGCGATCGGCCCGATCCGCTGCCCGAGCTCGCGCTGGCCGGCCGGCGACATCGCCATCACCGCCGGCATCAGGACGAAGTCGGTGAAGAGCGTCGAGCCGAACCAGAAGATGGCGAACAGGATGTGGAGCCACTGGACGCTCGCCTCGAGCCAGACCATCGTCCTCTCCTCCCTCGCTGCGGATCCCCATGGCCGGGACACACGGTCCTCGGCGGGATGGGTCCCACCGTCACCGTCAGGCCGATCGCCGCTCGGCCGAGGATCCTCGATCAGTTGGCCGGGGTCACGCGGATGAGCGTCGACTCTCCCGGCTCGAAGGGATCGGGGATGACGATCGGCGTGCCGGTCACGGGCAGCAGGAGGCCCAGGTCGCTCAGGCAGAACGACGGCGGGAATCCCGAGGAGCCCTTCATCTCGCGCACCGCCAGGCAGACGTCCACGTAGCCGGGGACCGGCTCGGACCAGCTGGTGGGGTGGAGCTGGTAGACGGTCTGCCCGTTGTCGGCCGAGAACGCCACGTTGCCGCCGGCGCTGCCGTCGGCGAACAGCGACCCGCCGCCCCACACGCCTTGCCCCAGGTCGGTGTAGGTGAAGGTGTAGGCGACCCTGGAGCTGCCGCCGGCATATGCCGCCTGGCTCATCGATGCGGCGAGCAGCAGAGCCCCGAGCAGAGCAGGCATCTTCTTCATCGGAGGACCTCCTATGTCCAGTCGTGCAGAGCGACAGGCCGATTGAGCGTCAGGCCGGGACGGCCCTCTGGGTGGCATCAGCGCGGGCAGGTAGCGCGGCCCCGTCGGCGGGGAAGACCGCGCCGCAGGCGAGCACCCACACGACGAAGAGGCCGGCGCCGAGCGGGAAGTTCATGGGTCCGCCGGGAGCCGTGAAGCCCGACGTGCCCAGGATCGTGACGGTCTCGACCGCCTGTTCCACCACGAGCAGGACGGTCAGCCACCCGAACCACGACGGCGCCGTGTTGTCGTGGCGCAGCCACGCCCAGGCGATCGGCGCGGCGAAGAGGAGGACGCCGGCGGTCAGCATCGGCCCGACGTACGCCGTGACATCGAGGAGCGTTCGCGCGGTGCGGGGGTCGAGCTGATCGGGGTGCAGCGCGGGGGCGACGGACAGCACCTGCCAAACCGTCTGCGCCATGATGTAGGCGGCGCCACCGAGGAGGAGCACGTCGCGAGCCGCGCCGCGGACCTGGCGGCGGAACCACGCCACCAGGACCCCGAACGGCAGCAGGGCGATGATCGTGAGCCACGCCGAGGCCCGGATCGCGGCGCCGTCGTCGCGGAAGTACGCGACGACCTGGTCGCCGCTTGCATTGACGTCGGGTGGCCGGGCTCCGACCACCACGTGTCCCACGGCGAGCAGGAGCACGAACGCGACCGCGGCGAGCAACGGCCACCGTCGCCAGAGACCGGATCCTGATCCCATGTCGAGTTACCTCCCTTGTCGCGTTCGTGCCGGGGGTGAAGGCCTGGCGCCGCGGTCCGTGGCTTCGACGAGAGCCGTGGGGCCTTCC
>JAJYGH010000076.1:2459-18402 GCA_021785175.1 Chloroflexota bacterium
CTCGTGCCTCCCGGCGCGGCTGAGCGCGTTGGCCACCGTCGTCAACCGGAACACCGCGTACGCCCCGGCCCCGGCCCCGGCCATGCCAGCGACCGCATCCAGGCCACACTCGATGGCGGCGTCGGTGTCTCCCCGGGCGAGCGCCAGCTCCGCGAGGCTGCCGGTGGCGTTGGCAATCCCCCACGGGGAACGGACCTGCCGAAACCACGCCAGCGAGCGGTCGAGGTGGCGTGGTGCGGCGTCGAGGTCACCCTGGGTGAGCGCGATGCGCCCCAGGCGAAGGTGGCTCATCGCCTGGCTGAATGTCGACCCGTGCTCTGTGGCGAGGGCCAGGCTGCGTTCGAGCAAGACGCGAGCGGGGTCGAGCTCGCCGCGGACAAAGTGGGTCATGGCTCGCAGACCGATGGCCTCCGCATGCCACGCGGGAGGCAGCCGGTCGCCGAGAAGGTCAGCCTGATCGAGACGGGCCAGCGCCCCGGCGGTGTCGCCGCTCGCCCACGCGGCGTCCGCGTCGAGGACGACGAGCGGCCCGCCAACCTCCGGGTCGACGTCGCCGTCCAGGGCCACCTCGATCCACCGTCGCACCTCGGCGGCCCGGCCGAGGTAGTACCAGTGCAAGGCGATAGCGCCGAGAAGCCGCGCGCCCACCTGGTGGTTACCGGGCCCGAGCAGCGTCCATCGCAGGGCGCTTCGAAGGTTGGCGTCCTCGGCCTGCATCCACTGGGTGGCCTCAGGCCCCGGCCGCTCCTCCATGTTCCCGACGTCCCGCTCGGCGATCCCCATCAGCCAGAGCGCCAGTCGATCGCGCACGGCGTGCTCCTCGCCCTCGTTCCGAAGCTGCTGCTCGGCGAAGCCGCGGACCACCTCGAGCACGACCACGCGATCGCGATCGCGGCCGCGCCGCAACAGCGACGCCGCCTCGAGCCCATACACGGCGCGTGCCGCCGTCTCGGCCGAGACGGCGGCCACCTCCGAGAGGGCGGCCATCGAGATGCTGCCGGTGGTGGCCCCCAGGGCTCGCAGGACGCGCCGCTCGTCTGGAGCCAGCAGCTCATAGCTCCACGCGATCGTGGAGGACATGGTCCGGTGGCGCTGGTCTCGCGCCGCTCCGCCGGCGTCGAGCACCGAAAGGCCGCGCTCCAGATCCTCCTCCAGCTCGCTGAGGCTGAGATCGCGGGTCCGCCGCGCCGCGAGCTCGATCGCCAGAGGGAGGCCGTCGAGACGACGACAGACATCGGCGACACCCTCGAGGTCGGCGGCCACCGACGCCCGGCGCCCCACCGCCCCGCAGCGTTCGACGAACAGGGTCACCGCGGGACCCGGAGCCCCATCGTCTTCGTCGACGGCGAGGGGGTCCACGACGAACTCGTATTCCCCGTAGACGTCGAGGCGCGTCCGGCTGGTGCAGAGGCAGGTCAGATCGGGGCAGTCCTCGAGGAGCTCGACGATCACCTGGCCGGCCCCCGCCAGCTGCTCGAGGTTGTCGAGGATCGCCAGCTCCGGCTGGCGCCGGAGCCGTGCCCGCAGGCCATCGCGTCGGGCCCTTTCGGGGATGCCGGCGATGGAGTAGGCCGCGGCGAGCAGTTCGAGGATCTCGGCGGGCTCGGTCTCGGCGGCCAGGGGCACGAACGCCGGGCAGATGTCGTGCTCGCGCGCGATCCATCGTCCCACCTCGATGGCGACCCGAGTCTTTCCCACCCCCGGCGGTCCGGTGACCGTCACCAAGCGGGCCGGCCCGCCCGTGACCGCGAGCAGTCGGGCGAGATCGGACATCTCTCGATCCCTGCCGAACAGATCCGTGAGCGACGCGGGCAGCGGAACGGGGGCCGCCGGATCGGCGGCCGGGTCGAGGCCGCGCGGCGCGGACCACGATCGCGCCGCCGCCACGAAGCGGCCCCGCTCGTCGGCGCCGACGCCGAGCACGTCCGCGAGCCGCTCGGCCATTGCCCTCGATGGTCGACGCTCCCCCGTCTCGATCTTGCGGACGGTGATCGTCGCGCAGCCAACCAGCTGGCCCAGCTGCTGCTGGGTGAGATCGAGCCCTCCGCGCCGTCGGCGCACCCACACGCCGAAGGGAACTGCGGCCGTCATCGGAACGAACGACTCCCGCGACCGGCCCTTGTCGAAGTGGCTATCTGGGCCTCCGATGGGGAGCGGTCGGGTCCCATCTCCGCGACATGGCCGGCGGGCGTGCTCACCCTGACGATCCTACAACCCGAGCTTGGCACCATTGACTTGTTCAGGGAGCCCCGCTCCGCGCTCCCCTTGCCCCAAACGGATCCAGCCTTGGAGTTCAGCATCAGTTGAACAGCCGGCGGCATCGACACAGACATGGCCGAGTGGCGCCTTGCCGCCGATCAGCAGCGGCCGAACGTGCGACAGGCAGCAGCATCGCGCGGTGCTGCACGGTGGGGTTGCGGCTGCGCCGCGCGAGCTTGAGGAGATGGGCCGCCTCCCCGTCGTTCAGCTCTCGCACGAACAACTCGGGCCGGCGAGCCATCGACACCTCCGATACTCGGGAGGCCGCGCTCGGGCCTCCGGGGGAGTGCGATTACCTACCCGACATTATGAATCGCGGCACTGCCAACCCGTAGCCGCCGCGGATCAGGTCCAGGTCTGACTGACAGGATCCCAAGCGCCCCGTTGCACGGAGCGCCCGAGAATCGGATCGAGCATTCGCGCGGCGGAGTCGAACCCGACGTCAAGGTCGACATCGAGGCCGACGGTGCGCGCCATCCGGCCATACGGAACACGCCAGGTCGCCGGTGGGCGAGGCAGCCTCGCGGGCAGATCATGGCTCGCGCGTCGACCGAAGGTAGTCCCGATGGCTGCCCGGAGATTCCCTGCGTCCAGAGCCGCCTCGGTCGCGATCAGCGCCAGGTCGACGAGGTCCTTGACTCGCGTGCTCCCGACAGAACCCACGCCGCACACGCGGCTGTAGGCATGAAGCTTCTCGGCCACGTGGACCTCGATCGGTACGGCTGGGACCTCGACCGGCGTGATATCGGCGAAGGCCAGGAGGTCAGGCCCGCGCAGCCGGTCGAGCTCGATCCCGGTGGGTGGGTCGAAGCCGACGTCGAGCAGGAACTCGTCGAACACGCGACCGGCCAGCTCGGCCTGCACGTGGTAGCGCACCGCGGAACCCTGCACCAGGCGATCGAGGGCGCTCGTGCGCTCGATCGCGAAGCCGAAGAAGTCGCCGAGGTCCACCGCCTGTGCCGCCAGCACGTCGGCCGCCGCCGAGGCCTCATCGCCGGCGGTCGCCAGGTCGATGTCCTTCGTCGTCCGTGCCCGATCGCCGAAGCGGTAGTCGAGCGCCAGGGCGCCCTTCAGGACCCACCGCTCCGGGGCCACGGCGAACAGACGAGCGAGCAGCCGATCGAAGGCGACCTCCTTGCGCAGCCGGGCCACCGAGCGGCCGGTGTCGCGCGCGTGCGTGGCAAGACGCATCTCGAGGGCACGACGGAAGGCGCCCGCGGAGGCGTACCTCATGGATCGGCCCCAGCGAGCGCGGCTTCGACCAGCCGCTGGACCCGACGACCGCGGGAGCGAGCGGCCTCGCGGAGAAGCGCCGGCGTGGTGAGCCCCCGCCGTAGCGCCTGGCTGACGGATGCCGAGATCTGGTCGGGTGCCATGCCCGCCGCCGCGACATCGGCGATGGTGCGGCCCGGCGTGGTCAGCCGAACGCCGTGGCGGCGGATGACGTCAGCATCCGTGAGTGGGTGCGTCGTGGTGTGGATCGTCACCCCGGGCTGGGCGACCAGTCGGCGACGTGCGCGAGGCACCGTGAGGTGGACTCGGTCGGCGATGCTGTCGGACAGGTCGAGAAGCTCGAGCGCCGACTCGTGCGACACGACGGCGCGCGGTGCCTGGCGCAGCCAGGCGGCGACGATCTCCTCGCCCGGCGCGGAAGGGTAGTCGCGCAGCCGGTACAGGCCGCGGGCGACGCGCAGGAAGCGCCCGGTCTTCGTGTGATGGGTCAGCAGCGCCGAGCTGAAGCCGTGATCAAGCGCCTGGGCGGTCGTGAAATACCCGGCCTGAGCACTGGCCGTCTCGAACAGGGCTTCCTGATCGGGCCTGTTGATCCGTATGGTGTCGTTCACATCCTAGATGCTACTTAGGAAGTCAACGACAAAAGCGGCTCCGGCGGGCGGGAGCCGGACGGTTGACAGATTGCGCGGGGCGAAGGCCGGACGACGATTCCCCTACCCAGCTCCCAGCCGCTGCGCCGGAGACTGGCATCCGCCACCGTCGAATGCTCCCGGTGTCCCCAGACCGTCCCGCGGACGTCGCCCGCCCAGCGCCTCTGCGGGGCGTGCCGAAGCGTGATGAGGCGCGCTCGCAGCAAGGAGGGAATGCGTCGTCGGCGTCTCCGCCACTGACTCGTCGAGTGGCGAACGCTGCGTCCGGCAACTACTCGAGGCCCTCGACATTCGCCACCAGCCGCCGGTACGCGTTTGCCACGCGCGGGAACTCGGCTTCCTTCTCCCGCTCGGTGAGCGCACGGACCACGATCAGTTCGGTCTCGGATAGCCGTGGCTCCCCCAGGTCCATCGGCGGGTCTGCGGGCGAGGTGAGCCGGGCCGCCCGAGGGATAGGTGAGGATCGGTCACGTTTCCATGGCCTCGACCCGAGTCCACATCTGTGATTCTGGCTCCCACGTGAGTCCGGCCGCTCCAAAGTAGACCGGCTCGAGGAATGAGCGCAGGGCCGACGCGGCCCCGGATGGCGTCGGCTCAGCCAGATCCAGCTCGGCCCGCCACACCCCGTACGGTCGCGTCCACGAGTCTGGCGGGACATCGATGACCGGTGGCCATGGGTGTGTCTTGCGCCGTTCGAATGTCGCAATGCATGCGATCGCGAGCTCGTCCGATCGGAACGTGAAACGGCGGACGAACCAGACGAGGTCCACGAGGTCGCGAGCCCGGGTGTTCTCGACATCCCGCGGCAGGGTCAGGGCATGCAGCTTCTCGGCGAAATGCTGGTTGGCGGGATAGACAGGGAACCGCGACCGCCGGAAGCCAAGTCGTTCGAGGACCGGGTCGGAGAAGCAGGACTCGACGTCGCCGACAACAACGTCCGCGGCACTGACATCGACTTTGAAGCGAACGAGCTCGGTGCCCGCGAGGCGTGCGACGACGGCGAACCGAAGGCCGCCGCCGGGTGGACCTTCCAGCGGTCCCGGGGACGTCGCCACCTCGTAGCTGAAGTCGTCGCCGAGATCGACCGCGAAGCCGGATGCGAGAAGCTCAGGCGCCGTTTCGATAGCAGCATCGATCTTGAGGTCGAGGTCTTCGGTGAACCGGGCGTCGTCAGGTCGTCGCAGCTGGTTCGCGTAGCCGCCCTTGACGACCCACTGTCCCGGCGCGGCCTGGAACAGCCGGACGAGGAGGCGGTCGATCGCGACCACGAGGTGGATGCGGCGCGGGACGACGCCGGTCTCACGGGCCGCGTTCGACATGCGGACGATGAGGCTGGCCCGACGTCCAGCCGGCGTCGCGACCCTCGTCTTGGTCATACGCCGGCGCCCGCGAACGGCGCCTGGCGTCGCAGCTCTGCCAAGTCGGCGGGCGTCAGCATCGCCCGCTCTCGGGCATCGCGGGCGGCTGAGACCAGCTGATCGGGATCAGCGCCCTCGCGGGCGGCGTCCAGCAGCGCTCGACGCGCAGTGCTGACCCATAGACCGTCCCGGAGCGCCCGGTCCGTCATCGCACCGTGCCGTGAACGGTGGAGCGTGACGCCGGGACGCGATCTCAGTCGCGACGTTTCCGGGATGGTGAAGTGGATCGTCGACGGGATGATGTCCGTCAGACCCAGCAGGGTCAGCGCGGTGTCGTGGCTGAACGTACCGAACGGGGCGACAGCCTGCAGTGCGTAGAGCTCGTCGGACGGGTCGGGCGGCCAATGCGGGAGGCGATACAGGCCATGACCGATCCGCTGGGCGCTCCCCTGCTTGGCGCGCCAAGTCAGCGCTCGCCGGCTGATCCCGCGGTCAGCCGCTTGCTCGGTCGTGAAGTAGCCGTGCTGCACGGCCGCCGTCGCGAGGAGATCTTCCCAGGACATGCGCCAATGTTACGTAATCCGTAACAATAGGGCAAGTGGCTCCGGCGGTAGGACTCGAACCTACGACCAAGCGGTTAACAGCCGCCCGACTTCGTGCTCAGGCGGCGGCGGAATCAGTCACGGAGTCAGTCACGCAATGATGGACGGCAAGATGAATAGGATGGCAATCACGCCGGAGGCGTGGCGAGCGCGGGTTGATGATGCGTGCTCGAGCATCCCGTTGGTCCAACTCGCCAACGCGGACGCGATGGCACTCGCGTTACAGCTTGCCGCATTCGACTCCGCCGAGTGGCCTGATGCACGACTTCCCCTGCCCACCGTGGCTCCAGCCGTCGCACCCGACCGGAGGCCCGACCTCGAGTACTGCCAGGACCTCCTCGCGCTGGCGGAGTCGCCCGCGTTCGACACCGTGGTGGCCATGTTCGACTTGGTCCGCAGCGTCGACCGGGCCATGCCTTCGCAGTGACGGCGCGACGCGCTTCGGATTAGCGGGTTGCCCGAGACAGAGGAGAAGGCGAGATGCCGAACGAGGTCGACTGCACGTTGGTCATCACGGGCGCCCCGGATGAGGTCCGGAAGTGCCTGGCGTCGATAGCCTCACCGGCGAGCGAGAGCGAGGACGCCCGGTTGTTCGACTTCAACCGCGTGATACCCCTGCATAGGGCTCCGGCGGGCGCTGCGAAGCTCCCAGACCACACCCCGATCGAGCGCGCACCCAGCCTCTGGACGGGGGCGATGGGCCGGGCAGTCGAGGACTTCGCTGCGCACGAGCTTGGCGTGTCGGTAGTCCGCGACCGAACCTCCGACGAGCGCGTCGCGCTGTGGGGGACGAAGTGGAACGCGCACGCCATTACCGTCGAGCGCCAGCCCGAGGGCGGCGGAGCGCGCATCCGCTTCTACACGGCGTGGGCTCCGCCGGTGCCGGTCATCGAAGCCCTCGCCGGCCGGTTTCCGAACCTCGGGTTCGATCTGACGTACTTCGACCAGCAAGCCCCGGTCGTTGGCCGACTGCGGCGGGCTCCGGGTGGTGGGGGATGGGCGACCATCGACGCGCGGTACGACTACGGCTTCTGCCGAGCGGCGTACGAGGCAGTGAGCTGGGACCCGTGGCAGAGCGACTCCGCTGATGGACAGCCCGGCGCTCGGCCGGACGGCGGGGCCGTTGCCCATCCAGCGTCGTGAGTGCCCGGTCCCGCGCGTGATCTCGGCCGCAAGCCAGCGGATCGTGGATCCGATGGTTGCGGGTTCAAGTCCCGCAGGCCACCCCACCTCCCCGATCAACTGATCGGCAGGAGGCGGCACCGGAGGGCAGGCAACGGCACCGATTTCGGAGCCCGTGCCTGTACGGTGCCTGTCACAGTGCCTGTCAACCGAGACCGTCGCCTGTGCCGGATTCGGGGGAACACGGGAAGGCGGGCTCTCGACCAGCAGGGGTCGCGACAGGAGCCGGAGGCGTTGGGAACTCCTGTGGCGTGGGCAGCGTCGAAGATGCGATGAGGCGTGTCGCTCTCGGGTGTCTGGTCATGCTCGTTGCCGCGTGCGGGAGCTCGGCGTCGTTCGGTCCGTCGCGGCGCCCGCAGCCTCGTCCGGCTCGGTCCCGGCGGTCAACCCCCGAGCCACGATCGGGCAGCCCACGGCCATCGCGACGGTTCCGGATCCGTCGGGCTTCTTCGTCTCGGGCCAGGAGATGCCCGGCGTCGGCTGGCGCGTGCTGCTCGCGACGCGCCACGGCTGGACCCCAACGGTGCCGCCCGGCACGCTGTTCGACGACAACTGGCTCGACGTCGCGGCCCTCGTGCCGATGAACGTCTGCCTGCGCTTCAAGAGCGACTGCACCTACCGCGTGGGCCTGTATGCCACGCACGGCGGCGGCCACTCGTGGGCCGCCCTGCGGCCGGGCAGGCCCGCCTGAGCGGGCGGCTCCCGCTGCCGGATCGGGCCACGTCGTGCCGACGCTCTCGCCCCACACGACCTCCCACATCCGCGACGCTGCATACCACCTGGCCGAGGACCCCGTCACCGGCGTGTCGTCGATCGAGCCGGACTGGAACCGGCCGACGACTCGATAGGTCCGGTTTCGGGAGGCGGCAGTGCCAGGAACACGCCTCGCGCGGGAAGAGCCGCATCACGCGGAGAGGGCCGGCACGAGTGCCGGCCCTCTCCTTCCGGGTCCTTGGGTCAGCGGACGCTGAGGTTGCCGCCTCCCAGCAGCTGCTCAACCGTCTTCGTGCCGTTCCAGTCACTGGAGAAAAGCAGGGCCGAGCCGTTGTAGAGGGTGAAGCCGATGGTGTCCTTCGTCGGGCTCCCGTAGTCGGTCATCGACATCTGGAAGGTCAGGTTCCCGCCCAGCGAGACCGGGTTGTTCGGGTCGGTGATGTCCTGGAGGTTCGCCTTGCTCACGAAGCTCGCGGTGCAGGAGCTGGTGGCCGTCGCCTTCGTGCAGGGCGAGGGTGTCTCACCGAGCGAGGTGAGCGCGTTGCTCTTGATCTGGTACGTGTGGCCGCTCTTGCGGAAGAGGATGTTGACGTTGCCCTGGAGGTTCTTGGCTCCCTTGTTGAACTTCACGTTGAAGCCGAAGTTGGCCTTCCTGCCCGGATCGGCGGCATACGTCCCGGCCGAGCTGGCGTCGGTGAGGTAGCCGCCGCCGGTGATGAAGTAGCTCGTGATGGGGGCCGCGACATCGATCACCGCGTTCTCGTCCGAGGTGTCGTCGGTGTAGTAGCCGCTCACGACGATCCCGATCGCGTACGGCGTGGCGCCGCTGTTGGCGATGCTCAGCGTCGTCGCGCAGGTGACGGTGCCGACCGTGGTGTCGCCGGAGCTGACCAGCGCGACCGGCAGGTTGGTGCATCCCGACAGCGCCTCACCCGTGTCCCGGTTCACGAACGTGACCGTGGCGTGGCTGATGTCACCCTGGTAGTCGTCGTGGGCCGGGTCGTCGCCGACCGCGGTGATGTCCTTGATCGTCGCCGTCAGGGTGACTGCCGCCGACGAGGCCGTGGCCGACGTGCCCCAGAAGAGCGCGTCGCCCGTGTAGTACGCGCGCGCGTCCTCCTGAGTGGCGGTGAGCGTGCCGTCGACGAACGTGAAGATGTAGTTGGTCGCAGCAAGCGTGCCGAGTGCCGGCGTGATCGCGTAGGTGCCCGGCGCGCTCGTCACGTGGCCGAGGCTGAGCGTCGCGGCGGTGGTCAGGCTCGCCGAGCCGCTCACACCGCTGGTCTCCAGCGTCTCGCCGTTGACGAAGCCCGTGATCGTCGCGGTCAGCGTGACCGGATCGCTGTACTGGACCGTCTTGGCGTCAGCCGTGACGGTGAGGGTGGCCGGGGTGACGGCGAACGTGACCTCGTCCGTCGACGCCGCGAAGTCGTAGTTGGTGGCCTTGAGATCGCCCGCCGTGCAGGCGATGAGGTAGCTCGCGACGGGGCTGGTCTGGCTCACGCCGGCCGAGCAGCTCGCCTCCCCGCTGAGGGCGCCGGCGCCCCTGAGCCCGGCGTCGGTCTCGCCGTTGACGAACCCACCGAGGGCGTACGCCAGGCTGGCCGGCGGCGTGCTCCCGTAGACCATCGACTGGTCGCCGCTGGGCGTGATCGTCAGGATGGCCGGGGTGACGGCGAACGTGACCGTGTCCTTGGACACCGCGAAGTCGTAGTTGGTGGCGGCGAGGCCGCCCGCTCCGCAGGTGATGGCGTAGCTCGCGACGGAGCTCGTGTGGCTCACGCCGGCCGAGCAGCTCGCGTCCCCGCTCAGCGCGCCGGCCCCACGAAGCGCGGCGTCGGTCTCGTCGTTGACGAAGCCGCTCAGCGTATAGGCGAGGTTGGCCGGCGGCGTGCTCCCGTAGACCATCGACTGGTCGCCGCTGGGCGTGATCGTCAGGATGGCCTTGCCCACCGTCAGGTCGCCTGTGTTGCCGGTGCCGCGGTAGTTGGCGTCGCCGGCGAAGTGCGCGATGACTGCCCCCGGATAGACGGTGGCACTGGTGTATCCGGTCGGGAGCGTCACGTCCGCGAGCGTGGCCACGCCGTTGCTGTCGGTGGTGGCCGAGCCGACCGTGGCGCTGGTGGAGGTGCCGATCTGGAAGCTGATCGTCCTGCCGACCAGCGGCAGCCCGCCGCCGTTCAGGCTCGCCGTCAGGATCGCCGTGCCGCCGTACGTCGCGTGGCCGGAGGTGGGGCTGATGATCGCCCTCGCCCGGCCAATGCTGAACGACTGGCTGAGCGGGCCCGCCCCCAGGTAGTTGGCGTCTCCGGCCAGCGAGGCCTCAATGACGCAGGCGCCCGCGCCGCTGGCACCCGTGATCGTCACGGTGCCGTCACTGGTCACCGTGCAGCCCACGCTGCCGGATCCGGTCGCGAACGTGATCGCCCCGGTGTCGTCGGCGGGCTCGCTCGCGTAGCCCGCCACGCTGAAGAGGTTGTCGCCGTACGTCTTGATGAACGGGTCCGGCAACACGAACGTGAAGTCGGGCGCCGCCGGGCTGATCGTGATGGTGTGTGCGTCGTCGGTGACGGCCGTGTAGTCGGCGTCGCCGGGGTAGCTGAAGGTGACACGGTAGACGCCGGCGTCGGTGGGCGCCGTGGTGGTAGGGGTGCCGTAGGAGTAGGGCTCGGCGCTGCCGCTGCGCAGCGCATAGCTCACGCTCGCGCCGCCCAGGTCAGCCGCCGGGCTGCCCACTCCGGTCACCGAGGCGGTGGCGCCGTGCGGGCTGCCGTCGTACGTCGCGTCGTCGATGGCGACGCTGCTGAAGCTCGGCGTCGCCCGCGCGATGTGGAAACCTGCGCTCGTCGGGCCGGCGGCCAGGTAGGCGCCGTCGGCCGCCAGCGAGGCCTCGATGATGCAGCTGGCGGGATCGACCGCCGCTCCGGTGACGGTCACCATGCCGGCGCTGGTCACGGTGCAGCCCGTGCTGCCCGAGCCGAGCGCGAACGTGATCGCCCCCGTGTCGTCGGCTGACTTGGACGCGTAGCCCGCCACGCTGAAGCCGCCATCGCCGTATGTCTTGGCGGACAGGCCGGTCAGCTCGAAGGTGAAGGTAGGCGCGATGTGGGCGATGTTGGTCAGGCTGAAGCTCACCGGAGCCGTGGCGCCGGCGGCGCTCGCGCTGACACTGTAGCTCCCGCCCGTGCCGTTGGCGGTCGCCGTCACGCTCGTGGTGCCGTCCGTCCCGATGGTCGCCGGGTTGCCGCTGAACGTCGCGCTGGCGCCGGCCGCTGGGGCGCTGAAGATGACCTTCCCACCGGCCACGGGATCGGTCCCGGTGCCGGTCACGGTCACCCTCAGGGGGCTGGCGAACGCCTGATTGATCGCCGCGGTCTGGCTGTCGCCGCCGCTGACGCTGAGGCTGAAGGGCTGCACCTCGAAGGCGCCCATGTCGCAGCCGCTGCCCTGCGGACGAGTCACCCCGCGCTGGTCGGTGGCCGGGCACGCTGTGCTGTCCGCGGCGTCGATGGCGGCGCTGCCGGGAAGGAGCGGGATGGTCTTCGTGGCCCCGCCGTAGTACCCGAGGGGCCCAAGCAGCGGGTAGCCTTCGGTGTTCCCCACGCCGGACCAGCCGATCTGGACGACGCTGTACGTGATGGCGGTCGTGCCGCTGCCGATGCCGTAGACCCAGTAGTTGCCGCTGTTGCCCCACAAGATGCTGTTGCGGATGGTCAGGTTCGCGGAATAGTTGTACGCGATGGCGCCCCAGGACGAACTGTTGCCGCTGAACGTGCCGTTCGTCACGGTCACGTTGCTGCGGAAGCTGGCGATGGCGGCGCCTCCGGCGGCCGCGTTGCCGCTGAAGGTGACGTTCGTCAGGACGGGGTTGCTGCTGTTGTTGTTGTCGATCGCCCCGCCCTCATAGCTGACGGCGAGGTTGCCCGAGAAGGTGACGTCCGTGAGCGTCGGGCTGCTGCCGGCCTCGTTGTCCATTCCGCCGCCGTAGTTGCCCGCTCGGTTGGCGCTGAAGGCGACCTGTGCCAGCGTCGGGCTGCTGGCCGCGTTGTACATCCCGCCGCCCTCGTCGGCGGCCGTGTTCGCGCTGAAGATGACGTTGCGCAGGGTCGGGCTGCCGGGATTGTTGTACATCCCGGCCCCGTCGCTGTTGCCACCGCCGCCGTTGGCGTTGCCGCCGGTCACGGTGAAGCCGTCGAGGACCGCGAGCGGGGCCGTGTTGGTACCGGTCACGACGTGGTAGACGTTGTCGGTGCTGTCTGCTGCAGCCCCGATGTCGCCGCTCAACACGGTTCCGTTGGTCGCCGGATTCCCGTTGCGCTGATCGAGGCTCGTCTCGGTGCCGGCGAAGCCACCGTACACCGCCACAGCGGCCTTGAGCTGGAACGTGGCAGTGCGCGGAGCGGCGAGGCCCGTGGTGTCAGGCGTGTACGTCCCCGCCGCCACCCAGATCTGGTCGCCCGACGTCGCCTGCGTGAGGGCCTGTGAGAGTGAACTGCACGCGTTGGCCCAGCTGCTGCAATCGCCCGAGCCGGCGCCCGCCTGTGTGACGTAGAGAATGGTTACGGCCGGGACCGCCACGGTGAACGACTGGGTGACCTCGGGCGCCGCGGCCCACGTGCTGCCGTCGCCGGCCTGGTCGGCGGCGATCGTGCAGGTGCCCTGGGCGAGGAGCGCGAGGGCGCCGGTCGCCGAGTCGACCGTGCAGATCGACGGGGTCTGGGCGGTGTAGGTCACGCTCAGGCCCGAGGTGGCGGTGGCGCTGACGCTGAAGTCGCTGGCTCCCACGGTGACACCGCTCGGCGCGGTCCCGAAGCTGATGGTCTGGTCGGCCGGACCGACCGGGACCGCGGCTACCGTAAACGACTGCAGGACGGGGGTCGCCGCGTAGTAGTCAGGGTTGCCGGGCTGGGTCGCGTCGATCGCGCAGTATCCTGCCGCGGCGAACGTGACGACGTTGTTCGCCCCGACCGAGCAGGCGGAGCTCGACGTGCGGTCGACTGCGAAGATGACCGGGAGGCCCGAGCTCGCGGAGCCCGTCGCGGTCCAGGTCCCGCCGACCACGGCGTTGGTGGGCGGTGGCTCGTTCCATTCGACCGTCTGGCTCGACTTGCCCACGCTGAACGTCTGCTGGACCTGGGGCGCCGCCCTGTACGTCCCGGCGTTGCCACCGGCCTGGTTCGCGTCGATCGTGCAGGTGCCGAGGTCGATGAAGCTCACCACGCCGCCGCTGATCGAGCAGACCGAGCTCGTCGCGCTGGTGAAGCTGACCGGCAGCCCCGAGGTCGCGCTGGCCGTCGGGGTGTAGGTCCCGCCGTAGGCGGCATTGCTGGGCGCGGCCGAGGTGAAGCTGATCGTCTGGCTCCAGTTCCCCCCGGGCGCCAGGAAGCGCACGATCACAAGGCCCGAGCCGCCCGCGCCGCCGGATGACCCGGCGCTGCTGCCGCCGCCTCCGCCCGTGTTCGCCGTCCCGGCCTGCCCGGCCGTGAACCACGAACCCTCCCCGCCGCCAGCCGCGCCGGCGCCCGGCCAGATGCTCGACTGCGTCGAGCCGCCCCCGCCCCCGCCGGCATAGGCCGCGGTGCTGCCCGCGAACAGGCCCGCGGACGGGACGGTTCCCGCGCCGCCGTCACCGCCGCCGCTGAAGTCATTCGCGGGAGTCTCGCCGCCTGCCGAACTCCCCCCGCCCCCGCCACCGTACATGGTCACGAAGATGTCACCGGCCGAGCTGAGCTTCGGCTCGCCACCCGCATAGCCAGCGCCGGACGCGCCGCCGTAGCCCGTGTTGGTGATGTAGTACCCGGAGTGACGGCTCCCACCGGTGCCCGGGCTGCCGCCGGCCGCGCTCACGCTCACCGAGCCCGCGGCGAACGAGGAGGTCCCGCCGGCAGTCCCGTTCACCCCCGTGAGTCCGGCGGCGCCGCCAGCGCCCACGGTGATCGAGGCACTGGCGACCGGGGTCACGGCCTGGTAAGTCGCTTGGACGACTGCGCCCCCGCCCCCGCCGCCGCCCGCGCCAGGGAGGGAGGCGCCCGGGTCCTGGTCGCTGCCCCCGCCGCCCCCGGCGCCCACCGCGACGACGTCGACGGACGTGACGTTATCGGGGATCGTCCAGGTGCCCGAGGCGTCGAACGTCACCTCGCAGGTCCCGCTGCTGCCGGCAACGCTGGTGCTTCCCGATGGACAGCTCCCCGATGCCGCCGCCTGCGGCGCCAGCCACACCGCCGGGGCGGGCAGCAGCAGCGCGGCCGACGCGACGAGCACGGCGAAGCGGCGCGCGATCCGGGCACGCTCGGACGGCAGCCGCTGATGGGACCCCATAACACGCCTCCATCCCGAGGGGTCCCCTGACGGCGTCGAGACTAACCGTCGGGACAGGCCCCGTCGTCTCCGCGACCGTCCTGGTCGCGACAGGGGCACTGTCGGTCGAAACTGGGTGCGTCGGCTACCGTACTGGTACGGGGGTCGGTACGGTATCGGACCCCGTATACGGGGGTGGATTACCGTACTGAATACCGTACTGCTACGGATGGCGGCGTCCGCCGCGGCCCCTACAGTCGCCCGCATGGAGCGCAGCGACCGACCCGGCGCGCGGTTGCCGACCGACCGAGTCGGCCTGGCCGAATCCGCGGATGCGGCACTCGCGGACGCCGGGGACATCGTGGAGCGAGCGGCGGTGGACGAGGCGGCAGCCGACGAGGCGCGCCTGCGGTTCCGCCGGGACGGACCGCCGACGCTCCCGCCCGACGAGCGCATCGCGCAGCTCCTGGAGACTGGTGAGCACGTGGTCGCGGTGCGCCACGCCGCGCTGCTCGACCGCCGCGAACCATCCCCCGGCACGCGGCTCACGCCCGGGGTGGCGGGCGGGCTCTACGTGACGTCGCGCCGTCTCGTGCTGATCGGCCGCCTGACGCTCTTGGTCGAGCTCGAGGCGATCGAGGACGCCGTCGTCTCGGGCGAGCGCCTCCTGCTCGTCCTGCACGAGGGCCGCGGCGTGGCCCTCCAGGTCGCGCAGCCGCGCCTACTGTGGGTCGAGATCGCGGCCGCGCGCGCGTCGGGGAGGTCCGCTCAGCCCCCGGGGTCGGGCGCCGGTCCTGGGCCGGCGACCCGGTAACGGCGGGCCGCCTCGGCCCTGTTCCGCGCCCCGAGCTTGCGCAGGATGCTGCTGACGTGCATCTCCACCGTGCGCGGCGAGAGCGTGAGGGCCAGGGCGATCTCGTGATCCGTGAGCCCCTCGGCCAGGCGCTGCAGCACCTCGCACTCCCGGGGGGTGAGCGTGCCCAGCGCAGGATCGGCCTGACTCGTTACGTCCGCGCCGGCGCGAGAGGTCTCGACCAGGCGCTGGACGAGGTGGGCCGCCGCCCTGTGGCTCATGGCGAGCTCGCCGTCATATGCGGCCCGCACGGCGCGCGCCAACCCGTCGACGGACAGATCCTTGGTGAGGTAGCCCACCGCGCCGAAGCGCATCGCCTCGAGCACGTGGCGGTCGTCTCGCGAGGCGGTCAGCATGACGATGCGTGTGCCGGGCAGCCTCGGCGCGAGCTCGCGCACCAGGCCGACGCCGTCCATGCCCGGCAGCTCGATGTCGAGGAGCAGCACGTCGGGGCGCAGCTGCGGCGCGAGTTCGAGGGCTTCCTCGGCGGATCCGGCCTCGCCGACCACCGCGAGACCGGGCACGCCGAGGGCCTGGCGCACGGCGCCCCGCACCAGCGGGTGATCGTCCACGATCATGACGCGGATGCGGGCGGGAGCATCCTTCGTCGTCATGCCGGAGCGGCCTCGAGCGGGCTCGCCTCGACACGCGGCGCGGCAGCCAGGGGGACGACGAGCCGGACCCGCGTCCCCTTCGCCGGCGCCGACTCGATCTCGAGCTCCGCGCCGATCTGGGTTGCGCGCTCCCGCATCCCGGCCAGACCGAACCTCCCGTCGCCGACCGCATCCTGGTCGA
>JAJYGH010000066.1 GCA_021785175.1 Chloroflexota bacterium
AACGGCCGTCGCGGTCCCCCAGGCGCAGGCTCGACCCCGCGGCCGGGGAGGTTCGAGGGGCCGAACGGCGACCGAGCGTCGGGCCCTCGGGCCGTGTCCCCGGCCTGCCACCCCGCCCATACTCGCCGCATGTCACCCCGCGGTCCGCTGCGCGCCCAGGAGCACCCGGCCTACACCAACGCCCCGCCCGTCCCCGGGGTCCGCGCCGGCGCCCCCGTCGATCCCCGCAGGCCCCGCCAGCCCGACCTGAGCGGTCCCGGCATCGCCCGCGCCCTGCTCGCCACGCGCGTCGAGGATCCGCTCGCGCGCCTGTCGGGCCACACCGAGGCACCCACCGTCCGCTGCGATGCGTGCGCACACCGGTGCCTGATCCGCGAGGGGCGCTCCGGCATCTGCGGCGTGCGCGAGAACCGCGGCGGAACGCTGGTCAGCCTCGTCTACGGCGAGGCCGTCGCGACTCACGTCGAGCCGATCGAGAAGAAGCCGTTCTTCCACGTGGCGCCCGGCACCAACGCGTACTCGTTCTCGACCCGCGGCTGCAACTTTCACTGCCGGCACTGCCAGAACTGGGAGATCTCGCAGGCGCCGCGCGAGGGGCTCCACCTCCCCGTCCGCAGCCTCCCGCCACGCCAGATCGTCCGGGAGGCCCTCGCGGCGGGCGCGCGGTCGATCGCCTACACGTACGTCGAGCCGACGATCTTCCTCGAGTACGCGCTCGACACGATGACCCTCGCCCACGAGGCCGGCCTCGTCAACGTGTTCGTCACCAACGGCTACGAGACGCCCGAGGCGCTCGAACTGCTCGCGCCGACCCTCGACGCGGCGAACGTCGACCTGAAGGCCTTCGACGACCGCTTCTACCGCAGGGTGTGTGGGGCACGGCTCGAGCCGGTCAGGGAGACCATCGTCGGGATGCGCCGGCTCGGGATCTGGGTCGAGCTGACGACGCTCCTGATCCCGGGCCTGAACGACGATCCTGCGGAACTGGCGGCGGCGGCCGACTGGATCGCGCGTGAGGTGGGCCACGACACGCCCTGGCACCTCAGCCGCTTCTACCCCGCGTACCGCATGGCGGACGTCGCGCCGACGCCGATCCGAACCCTCCGAGAGGCGGCGGAGATCGGACGTCGCGCGGGGTTGCGGCACGTCTACGTCGGGAACGTGGCGGGCGAGGACGACACGGACACGTACTGCACCGCCTGCGGCGCGCTCCTCATCCGCCGCTCGGGCTACCGCGCGGCCAGCGTCGGGCTGCGCGATGGCTGCTGCGCCTCGTGCGGCCAGGCGCTCGCCGGTCTCGCCATCGATGGGAGGGCATGACACGGCCGTCCGTCAGCCGGCACACGCCGGCACGTTCTACCCGGCCTCACCGGAGGCCCTCGGCCGGCTCGTCGACGCACAGCTCGCCGACCCGCAGCGCGCCACTCCCGTCGAGCCCCTGCGGCAGGGCGGCCACGACCCCGGGCCGGCGACCGCCACCTCGCGCCGGCCCGCCGGGCTCGTCGTCCCGCATGCCGGCCTCGTCTACTCGGGTCGCGTGGCCGCCGCGGCGTGGGGAACCCTCCGCGAGAATCCGCCGGACGTCATCGTCATCGCAGGCACGAACCACTACGAGGCGGGGCTGAGTGGCATCGCCGTCTGGCCCGACGGCGCGTGGCAGACACCGATCGGCGACGTGCCGGTGGACGCCGACCTGGCGGCGAGCATCGCGGCGCTCGGCGAGCCGTTCCTTGCGCTGCCGGACGCCCACCGGCGCGAGCACTCCATCGAGGTGCAGCTCCCGTTCATCGCGCGGGCCTGTCCCGGCACGCCCATCGTGCCGCTGCTCGTCTCGTTCGGCTGGGCACGCGCCGGGATCGAGGCCGGGACCGTACTCGGCCGGCTCCTCGCCGCACGACGCGCCGAGGGCCTTGACGTGGTCCTCGCCGCGAGCACGGATTTCGCGCACTACCCGTCGGCGACCGACGCAGAGGCCGTCACGCGCACCCTGCTGCCGCCGCTGCTCGACGTCGACGGCGACGCGCTGGGGCGCCTCGAGGACGCGCTTCGGCAGTCGGACATCCAGGGCCTGGCGTGCGGCATGTGCGGGATCGAGCCGGCCGTGTTCGCGCTCGCGGCGCTCCGGGCGATGGGCGTGGACCGGGGCGCGCTGCTCGCGGCGGCGACGTCGGCCGATGTCCCGGGTGGCGACCCGTGGCGAACCGTCGGGTACGCGGCAGTCGCGTTCGACCCGCCGGAGGAGCCGGCGGGGAACCGCGCCGACCGGTGATGGACTGCCCGAGGAGCCGGCGGGGGCCACGCCGCACGTAGCCGCGCGGCGCCGCGACGTGCTCAGGCCGGCACGAACTCCGTCCGCAGCTCGTGGCTCTCGTCGGGCAGGCGCGCCTCGTACCAGATGCGGTACCCCCCGTTCGGCAGGGGAAGGACGTCGAGATAGCGAACATCGGCAACCGGGCCCGAGGCGATCTGCTCCAGCTGGCCCGGCGCCCGACCGGTCAGCCGGGCGAGGCCCGTGCGCTCGAAGAAGTTCTCCTCCTTCGTCGCGCGCCCGTCGTACGCCGCTCGCCCGTCGGGGAGCACGACGGTGACGCGTGTCCCCCGCGCGTCCCACATCCCCGGTCTCGGCGCGAGCGCCTGCCCCTGGAACTCCCAGTGGACGCCGTCGGCGCTCGTCGCGTACGCCGTCGTCATCCGGTCCTCCTCGCCGGGCTCGTCGAGCGCATGGCAGCAGATCCACGCCTGCCAGCCGTCGCCCAGCCGCCGGATCACCGGGTCCTTCACGCCGGTGTGCGCGTCGCCGGGCATGACGGTACGGCGCTCGGCCGTCGCGAACCCCGACGGGTCGTCCGCCTCGAGCAGGTCGATCCACCAGTGCTTGCTGGGTGGCGGGGTGGCGCAGCAGACGTACAGGCGCCACCGGCCGTCGTCGGTGCGGACGATGGCGGGACGCTCCATGGAGGCGGCGCCGAAGCGGGCCTGCTCGAGCCGCGCGACCTCCTCGTACCGCTCGCCGTCGGGCGAGCGCGAGACGATCGTGAAGCCCCGCCCGGCATGGCCCATCCGCATCCGGTACGCGACGAGGAACGATCCGTCGTCGTCCAGAACGCTGCTCGAGCAGCCCGCCCAGTAGCCGGAACCCCTGCCCGGCGGAGGGACGGCGACGACGGCCCGGCCTGCACCGGGCAGCGGAAACTCGGACATCTCGATGTGCTTCTCCCGTGCTGCGCTGGGCCCAGCCCCGGAACGCGAACGATCAGCGCGCAGATTCCACCTCCCACCGCATCGTCATGGCGGCCCGCAGCGGGTGGCCCGGCTCGACCAGCACGTCGTCCGGCGTCCAGTTGGCCGCGTCCGGAGGCGCCGTCTGCGGCTCGACGCAGAGCCCGTGCGGCTGCTCGTCATAGATCACCCACCAGCGGCAGTCCGACTCGACGGTGAGGCGGATCAGCCCCGGCCACCGCAGTCGCGGGGGCCCCGACAGGTCGGTGAACGTGTCGTCCCAGGGGCGCGGCTTCGGCCGCTCCCGCTTCCCGGTCGGTATGCCCTCGCTGTCGCGCGCGAGCATCGTGCCCGGGTCGACCGACAGCTCCAGGTCCTCTTCGGCTCCCTCCACGTGCCGGCTGAACCATGGGTGCCAGCCCATCCAGGCGGGCATCGGCTCGTCGGCGTCGAGTTCCAGCTCCACGGACAGCGTCGATGGATCGATCCGGAAGCGCTGCTCGACGCGACCACGGAACGGCCACGGCGGGCCGAGCCGCGCGGTCAGCCGCACCGAGCGGGGGTCCCGCGCCGAAACGTCCCACGCCACGTTCGTCAACGTGCCGTGGATGGAGTGCGGTGGCATGGTGATCGGCAGGTGGTAGGTGCGGCCGCGGAAGTGAAGCTCGCCGCGCCGGATCCGGCCGGCGTACGGGACCATCGGGAACATGCCCCCGGCATACGGATCGTTGCCCTCCGTGACGAGCAGCTCGTGGCCGCCCACCACCAGCGAGGACAACCGTCCTCCCTCCGACGGTGCGATCGTCGCGCACGCGTCGCCGGCGCAGAGCCGGATGCGGTCCGGGGTGCCCTTCATCCGCGCCGCCTGGTCCATGGCACCTCCCTGCCCTCGTGCGGGCCGCCACAGGCGAGGCGCGCGTTCCCGCCTCCCGGCGCGGCGGCCCGGGACGTTCCCGCTAGCCCTTGACCGACCCCGACACGATGCCCCGGACGAAGTAGCGCTGCAGGGCGAAGAACACTGCCAGCGGCACCGACATCGCGATGAACGCCGCTGCCGCCAGGTACCACCAGCCACTCCCCAGCGAGCTCACGAGGTTCGCCAGGATGACCGTGAGCGGGGCGTTGTCCGGGTTCGTCGCGCCGACGTAGATGAGGGCGACGAGCAGATCGTTCCACACGAAGAGGAACTGGAAGATCGCAAGCGCCGCGATCGCCGGCACGCTCATCGGCAGTGCGAGGCGGAAGAACGCTGTCACCGGGCTCGCGCCATCGATCTCGGCCGACTCGAAGACCTCCGAGGGAAGCGAGCCCATGAAGTTGCGCAGCAGGTACACGGCAAACGGCAGCCCGTAGCCGGTATGGGCGAGCCACAGGGCGAGGAACTGCCCGTTCAGCCCGAAGGTGCCGTACAGCTGCAGGATCGGGATGAACGTCGTCTGCAACGGGACGACCAGCAGGCCGACGACCGCGACGAACAGGACGTTCTTGGCGGGGAACTTCATCCACGCGAAGGCGTAGGCGGCGAAGGCCGCGACGAAGAGCGGGATGATCGTGGCCGGGATGGTGATGAAGAGGCTGTTCACGAAGGCCGGCAGCAGCCCGCCCTGCGCGAGAACGTACCGGTAGTTCGAGAGCGTGAGCTGCGAGGGGTGGATCAGAAAGGTCCACCAGCCACTGGACTGCACTGCCGCGGCGGGCCGGAATGAATTCACGAAGAGGCCGATGGTCGGTACCAGCCAGAGCACCATCAGCCCGATGACCACGACGTGCTTGGGCAGGGTGCCCAGGCGCCGCCGGAAGGCGCCGGCGTACGAGCGGGCTGCGGGCCTGGCAGCCGCGACGCTGGTCATCGGATCGCCTCCTGCGCCCGGAAGCGCTGGATGTTGAACGCCATGACCGGGATGATCGCGACCATGAGGACGATCGCGACCGCGCTGCCATGTGCGAAGTTGCCGAAGTTGAACATCTCCTGCCACATCTCGTTGGCGATGACGTTCGTGTTGTAGGCCCCGTTCGTCATGACGTAGACGATGTCGAACGCCTTGAGAGCCGTGATGGTCACGGTCGTCGACACGACCGCCAGGGTGGGCCCGAGCAGCGGGAACGTGATTCTGCGGAAGACCTGCCACTCGCTCGCGCCATCGACCCGGGCGGCCTCCAGGAGCTCCGGGTTGATCCCCTTCAGCGCCGCCGAGATGATGACCATGCCGAACCCGGTCCACATCCAGGCCATCACGATGATGAGCATGATCGTGTTGAAGCGGAACGCGCTCGTCTGCAGGTACGTCACCGGGGCCACGCCGACCGAGGTCACGATGGCGTTCAATGTGCCCGTCTGTGCGACGCCCGGCGGCTGATACGAGAACATGAACAGCCAGATGACGCTCGCCGCGGTGCCGCTGATCGCGAGCGGCAGGAAGATGACGGACTTGGCGACCGATTCGTAGCGCACGCGGTCGACGAGCACGGCGATCAGGACCCCGAAGCCGAGCACGAGCCCCGTCAGCAGGACGACCCAGATGACGTTGTTCAGCAGCGCGTCCAGGGCACCGCTGCTGCCGAAGAACCAGAAGTAATTCCTGAGTCCGACCCACTCGGTGCCCGCCGAGTTCTGCAGACTGTAGATGAACGTCCTGATCGTCGGGTACACCAGGAACACGAACAGGAACGCGAACGCCGGCAGGAGCCACAGCCAGGGCCGGATTCGTGGCTTGACGCGCTCGGGGGCAAGCCGGAGGAGCTGCTCGGTCGCCACGATGTAGCCGACCAGGACCGCGGGAACGCCGACGACGACGATCACTGCCGTGATCAGTCGGGGATCCATCGGTTCACCTCCGGTTCTGAGCGGTACGGAGCGGACGGTTGCCCGTCCGCTCCGTCACCGGAAGAGCGTGGATCGGCGGTCAGCCGCCGGGCGGTCAGCCGCCGTAGGAGCTCGACTGCACCGAGTCGAGGTGGCTCAGGATGGAGTCGAGCTGGCCGGGGTTCTGGATGTACTGGAGCAGGCCCTGGTAGAACGCGGTCTGCATCGGGGTCGGCATCTGGTCGGATGCGTCGAACACGAATGCGGTTGCGCTCGAGAGGATCTTGCCCAGCTGCTGGTTCATGGCGTTCGGGTACTGTGCGACGTTCCTGTTGTCGGAGAGGAACTCGCCGCCGGCGACGAACAGCGTCTGCGCCTGCGAGCTGGTGAGGTACTTCATGAGCGCCGCGGACTGCGGCGTGTTGTGGAACGCGCCGAACAGGTCGCCCGCGCCCTCGACGGCGTTGGCGTACTGCGGAGTGATGGCCGGGAACGGGAAGAAGTTGTAGTCGACGCCGCGCTGCTCGTTGGCGAACTTGCCGAGGCCCGTGATGAAGCTCGCCTCGTGGAGGAACAGGCAGCCGGGCGGCGTGCTGAAGAGCGGGTCACCGGCGTTCGCGAAGTTCGTGGTCAGGATCCGGTTCACGCCACCGTAGCTCTGCGAGACCATCTGGCCGAGGTCCTGCCACGCAGTCTTGACCTGGGTGCTGGTCCACTTCAGCTTGCCCTGCCACCACTGGTTGTAGACGCTCGGTCCGTAGGTCCTGAGCATGAACGTCTCGACGACGTCGGTGGCCGGCCAGCCGGACGCCGCGCCGGACGCGACGCTGAAGCACCAGCCCGCCTGGGCCTTGGACGGGACGTCAGACTTGATGAGGTTCTGCAGGTCCGGGTAGGTCTTCGGCGGGTTTGCGCTCAGGTCGCCGACGACCTTCGGGTCGTACCAGACCTGGCCCTTCGCCGACACGTCGAGGAAGACCCCCGTGAGCTTCCCGTTGACGGTCCCCAGCTGGACGTACGACGCCGGCGTCTGGGCCTTGTACTGGCTCACGTTGAGCATGCTCGACAGGTCCTGCAGCTTCCCGGAAGCCGTGTACTGCTGGAGCTGGGCAGGACCGGGGACCCCGGCGACGTCCGGGAGGTTGTTCGAGGCGATGCCCGCGGTCAGCACCGCCGGCTCATCGCGCGTGCCGGTGTACTTGACGGAGATGCCCGTTGCCTCCTCGAAGGGCTTGAGCATGTTCAGGAACTGCGTCTGCTCCGAGCCGCCCCACACAGCCAGCACCGTGACCTGGCCGCCCGGGTGCCCGAGCGTCGCCGCGAACGACTTGGCGGCCGAGACGGCCGACGGAGCGGCGGACGGGATCGGCGTGGCGGACGGGGCCGGGGCGGCGGACGCTGCGCCGGACGCGGCCGGAGATGCCGCTGCCGAGGCGGCCGCACTGGCGGGAGCGGATGCGGCCGCGGACGGCGGCGCCGCGCTGGCCGCGGGCGACGGCGTCGCGCCCGAGCCACAGGCGGCGGCGATCAGTGCGATGGTCCCCACCATCGCACTGATCTGGATACCGCGCGATCTTCCGTTGATCACGTGCGTGCTCCTTTCGGCCCGGCGTTGCCGCCGGACCCACCTCACACCGGGCGATTGCCGCCCGTACGCAGCTTGGCCGGCGGCCGTCCGCCGGTCTCCCCACCGTGCGGGCCCGGCGACGAGCCGCGCACGACAAGCTGGGTCTCAAGAACGGATCGCACCGGGACCGGGAGGCCGGCGATGCGATCGATGAGCGCCCGGCCCACGCTGAAGCCGAGCTCGTAGGCGGGAAGGTGGATGGTCGTGAGCGGAGGATCGAAGTTGGCTGCGACCGGGATGTCGTCGAAACCAACGATCGCGAGCTCCTCCGGGACGCGGACGTGCCGGGCCCGTGCCGACCCGATGACGCCGAGCGCGACGACATCGCTCGCTGCAAAGACCGCGGTGAACGGCACGTGCCGGCGGAGCAGCCGGTCCATCGCGGCGTGCCCGCTGGCGGCGTCGAAGTCTGCGTGCGCCACGAGCCGCTCGTCGTACTCGATCCCGGCCTCGGCGAGCGCCTCGCGATACCCCTGGAGCCGGTCCGTGGCTGCGGTGTACGCGAGCGGAGCGTTCGTGATGCATGCGATAGCGCGGTGACCCGAGGCGACGAGGTGCTGGACCGCGAGACGTGCTCCGCTGACGTTGTCCACGTCCACGCTCGGGATCGTCGTCCCCGGGAGTGCCCCTTGCAGCACCACGGGAAACCCTGCGGCTTGCAGTTCCGTCACCGCGGGGTCATCGGCACGCGGTCCCGACAGGACCAGGCCGTCGACATGGTGTTCGCGGATCAGCGCCACGTACGAGTCGTCGCCCGGCGGCACGGGTTCGACCATGACCCGGTACCCCGCTGCGCGGGCCGCCTCGGTCAAGCCGCGGATCGTCTCGGGCAGGAGCGCGTCGACCGCGACCTGCTCGGGGCGCTGCCGCATCACCAGGCCGAGCACCGTGCTCACGCCCACCGCGAGCCGCCTGGCGGACGCGTTCGGTGCGTACCCGAGCTCGAGGGCGGCGGCCGTCACGCGCTCGCGCGTCGCCTCGCTGATCTGGGCCGTCGGGTGATCGTTGAGCACGAAGGACACGGTCGTACGGGAGACGCCCGCGCGCCTGGCGACGTCTGCGCTGGTCGGCCGCTTATGGATCGCCACTGAGAAGCTTTCCCCCGCTGCGGGGATTGACCGGTGCCCGGGCGCGGGTAGACTAACGCGCGTTAGTAACGCGCGTCAATACAAACGACGCAGGGCGACGTGCGATGAACTCCGTAGGATCGGCCCGTCGCCGTCGTAGTACCCGCCGGTCCCTCACGGACCCGAACGATCGGAAGAGGAGCCCGAGGCATGCTGGAAGAGGTCAAGGTCCCGCCGCTTTCGCTCGAGGCGTACGGGGAGGTCGCCGGCGAGGAGGCGGTGTCGGAGATCAGGCGGCTGGCCGAGCCGCTGCGCGGGGCCCGCATCCTCCACGTCAACGCGACGAAGTTCGGCGGAGGTGTCGCCGAGATCCTGCCCACGCTGACCGGCCTCATGCGGGACGTCGGCCTCGAGGCCGAGTGGCGCCTCATGCCGGGGAACGACCAGTTCTTCAACGTGACGAAGCTGGTCCACAACGGCCTGCAGGGCATGGACGTCTCGCTGGACCAGGCGAAGCGGCACACGTACGACGAGGCCAGCCGGCGGTTCGCCGACGCGTTCGAGGGCGACTACGACTACGTGGTGATCCACGACCCGCAGCCGGCCGCTCTGCGCTCGCTCCGGCCGAATGCCACCGGGAAGTGGGTCTGGCGGTGCCACATCGACCTGACCGCCGCGAACCCCGACGTGTGGGGGTTCGTCCGGCCGATGGTGGAGGCGTACGACGCGGCGATCTTCACGCTGCCGGACTACGTCATGCCCGACCTGCGCGTGGGCGTGCTCGCGTTCATCCCGCCCTCGATCGACCCGCTCTCGCCGAAGAACATGCCGCTGGAAAGCGCGCTCCTCGACGACGTCCTGTTCCGGCTCGGCGTCGACCCCCACCGACCCCTGCTGCTGCAGGTGTCGCGCTTCGATCCCTGGAAGGACCCGAAGGGCGTGATCCAGGTCTACCGCGCGGTCAAGCGCGAGATCCCGGACGTCCAGCTGTCGCTGGTCGGATCGATGGCGAGCGACGATCCGGAGGGCTGGCGGATCTACAGGGACATCCTGCGCTACGCGGGGCAGGACCCCGACCTGACGATCATGACGAACCTCGACGGGGTGGGCGCGCTCGAGGTCAACGCGTTCCAGCGCGCCTCGGACGTCGTGCTCCAGAAGTCGCTGCGCGAGGGCTTCGGGCTGACGGTGAGCGAGGCGCTCTGGAAGGGCGTGCCGGTCGTCGGCGGCAAGGTCGGCGGGATCCCGATGCAGATCGGCGATGACGTCGCCGGCCGGCTCGTCACGACGAACGAGCAGGCGACGCGCGCGTGTCTCGAGCTGCTGCGGAACGACGGCCTCCGGACGAGCCTGGGCGAGGCCGGGAAGGAGCGCGTGCGCCGCAACTTCCTCTCGACCAGGAACCTGCGCGACTACCTGCTGCTGTTCAACGCGCTCCGCACGGGCGACGCCTCGCTCGTCCCGCAGGGCACGATCGTGTAGCAGCCCCGTCCGGCCGCCCGTGCCGCTCGCGAAGCCCCGGCCGGGCCGGCGCGACATCTCGCCGGCCGGCCGCGTCCCGCGGACCCGCCGGCTATTCGAGCTCGATGCTCTCGCGGCGCGGAAGATCGTCGGCGGGTCGCGCCTCCATCCGATCGATCCAGTGGTCGATGAAAGCGCGGGCGGCGAGCAGCTGCTCCTTCCGGGCCGCGCGCATGTGCGCCCGGACCTGTGGCGGGAACACCTCGCGCCACGCGCCCACGAGTCCCTTCGGCGCGCGTGCCTCGCGCGTCTCCATCGCCGCCAGGCGGTCTTCGATCGCTTCCAGCCGCTCTTCGAGATCGGTCATCGCTTCGTCGCTCCTGCCTTCGCCTGCGGCCCTGCCGCAAACCTGACCGTCAGGACATGATCTTCCATCCCCGCGCCCTTCGTGGGTAGATCCACGAGGACCCGCGGAAGGATGAGGTTCCGCCGCCACCATCCGACCTGCACCACGAGCTCGTCGCCGTTGCGGTGCAGGTGCACCTCGTCGCGGGTCGCGAACGGCAGGTCGAGCGCGAGCACGTAGGTGCCGTCCTCACGGTGGATGCGGTACGGGCGGCCCTTGTAGAAGAACTGCGTGGGGTCGTCGTCCCCGAACACCGCGGCGCCGAGCGTCTCGAGCATGGCGTCCCCGGTCACCTCGTGCTCGAAGAACGGGGCCTGGCGGATCGGGACGGGATCGAAGTCCGCCTGCACCTCGGGCCAGTAGCGCGCCTGCGTCTGTCGCCACGCCTCGAAATACGGGCCCGCGTCCTCCGGAACGACGCGGTTGCAGATCACGAGGTCGGTCGGGTAGCCGTACAGGTGGAAGTACGTGAAGGCGCGCTGCGCTTCCTTGATCACCATCTTCTCGAGGTTCAGGACGAGCCGGATCGACGTGAGGTCCGGGTTCGCGAGCAGGTCGTGCATGTGCCCGAGCCGGGCGAACAGCTCCTCGCCCGCGTGGTACACCGCGTCGCCCGGCATCGGCATCCCGATGACCCGGCCCACGATCGGGCTCGTGACCTGGGCGATCCGTCGCTGGATCGGGTAGATCTTCTCGATCCACCACTTGCCGGCCTCGGGCAGCGAGAGCAGGCGGAGCGTCTCGCCGGTCGGCGCGGCATCGACGATGATGACGTCGAACTCGCCCTCGTCGTAGTGCTCCGCGATCCACAGGAGGCTGGCGAGCTCGTCCATGCCGGGGAGCACGCTCATCTCCTGGGCCATGACCTCGTTGAGCCCGCGCCACTGGAACACGCTCGAGACGTACGCCTGGATCGTGCCCCAGTACTTCTCGATGTTGTGCGAGACCTCCGACTCCTGCCCCCACAGGTTGTCCGCCACGCGGACCGGCTCGGGGCCGAGCGGCATGTCGAACGAGTCGGCCAGGCTGTGGGCGGCGTCCGTGGACAGCACGATGGTCCGGTATCCGCGGTGCGCCGCGAGCAGGCCCGTGGCTGCCGCGATGCTCGTCTTGCCGACGCCGCCCTTGCCCGTGTAGACGATGATCCGTGCCATGTGAGCTCCCGTACGTCCGCCGATGGTACGCCGGGCCGGCTGCGGACCCGCCGCGACGGGGCGAGCACCAGGCGAACCCATCGCTTCCGCACCCGCCGCGTGGCCGCCCGGCGTGGCCGCAGGATGTGGCCGCACGATGCGGAATCGAAACGTCGGACGACCCGATTGGGGCGCGGCGAGAGCGTTCGCCGCCTCGCTGCGCGATCAGGCCGGCCCGCGTTGCGGCGCTCGCTGTCATGGATCTGCAACCATCGCCCGGGCCCGGGGTGCAGCCACTGCGCCCCACGCGCGCGCACGCTTGCGCGAGGTCTCAGCCCGCAGCCCAGATCGAGATGCCGTTCGTCGCCTGTTTCGCGGATCCATGCCTGCCGTTCCGGTTCGTCGCCGAGGTGCGGCGCCTGTACGACGTATCGCGGTGGCCGACCGTCGAGGTCACGCCCACTGACGAAGGCATCGTCGTCGAGCTTGCCGCTCCGTCATGGCTGGTGAACGCGGTCGCGGACCTCGCGACTCGATTCGGCGGCACGGTGGTGCTCAACCACGAGGAGGCGGTCCGGCTGCGGGATCTTGCCAGGGAGGCACGGTCCCACCGCGCGAGGCGGAGGTTCGCGCCGGGCGAGGCAGGCTGGCGGGAGCCGTCGTCCTGCGGACGGCGAAACGTGGCGCCCGGACAGGCGTGAGCGGCGCCGCAAGCGAGCGACCAGCGCCGTCCGGCGCGCGGGACGTCACGCGGTTCCCGGACGCCCGCTCATGCCGCGCTCGTCGGGCGGCGACCCGCCGGACAGCCGCGCCAACGCGCGGCCCTCGACGCAGACGGCGATCACGCCCAGCCGTGCCACCCGCTCGAACGTGTCGGTCCGCGTCACGGTCCATGCCGCGACCTCGAGCCCGGCCACCCGTGCGCGCGCCACCGCGCGCGTGTCGACCGACTCCCAGCGCGCAGCGATCCCCGCGCACCCGAGCTCGGCCGCCAGCCCGATCGTATCCCCGCCGAGATCGTCGACGTTCAGCCAGCACCGCCAGCCCCGAGCGACCCGTCCGAGATGCGCGAGCGCCTCGGCGTCGAAGGACGACACGGCCGTTCGCCCGCCGTCCGGGCCGCGCGCCTCCCGCAGCGCCGCCACGACGGGCCCCGCGACGTCCTCCTTGAGCTCGACGTCGAGGAACGGTGCGGGGCCCGCGATCTCCAGCACCGCCCGCAGAGACGGCACGCCGAGGTCGTCGAGCGCGTCCGCCGTCAGGGCGGCCACACGCAGCCGCCGCCCGTGCGTCCGTTCGAGGGTCTCGTCGTGGATCACGACCGGTACGCCATCAGCCGACAGCCGCACGTCGAACTCGAGCCCATCGCATCCGGGGAGCGCGAGGGCGGCGCGGAACGCCGCAAGCGAGTTCTCGGTCGCCGCGCGGTGGTCGCCGCGGTGTGCGAGCACGAGGGGGCGGACGGAGGTCATCGCCACATCGTGCGGCATTGCGGCGGGACTGGCGAGCGGCAGGAACGGCCGCGCTGCCTATGCCGACATCCCCTCCGGCAGACCGAGCGGCCGCGTCCGAGTCTCCCACGGGGCAGCTCGATGGTGACGCAGCCCGCGGCCACGTTCGCGACCACCCCGCGTATCGGCGCCGCGACGAGCCGGACCTGCCACGGCTCGCCATGACCGTCCGCCCGCGCCGCCTCGAGCGCCGCGCTGAACGCGCCGTGCTCGAAGCGGCCCGCTACGATCAGCTCGTCGACCTCGATCTCGAGCTGCCTCCGCCGGCCAGCGTCTCCTCGAGCTCTTCGGCCGATACATCCGGGCCTGGAGGATCGGGCCCATCCTCCTCCGTTCCAGGCCCGACCTGCGCGCCGGCTCCTGCTCGAGCATGGGCGTCGAGGACCGCGGCGAGCTTCCGAGCCGCGGAACGGCCCTGGGACACGCAGTCCGGGATGCCCACGCCGCGATACGGGGCTCCGGCGAGCACGAGGCGCGGGAGGGCCGCGAGCGTCGCCTCCGCGGCGGCGACCCGCTCGAGATGGCCGACGGTGTACTGCGGCATCTGCCCCGCCCAGCGGCTGACGCGGGTGAAGAGCGGGCGCCCCCGGGCGCCCATCGTCGCCGCGACGTCCGACTCGACCGCCGACCGCAGCTCGTCGTCGGACATCCCCGGTGCCCGGCCCGACCGCGACCCGAGGAACGCGCGGAGCAGCACGGCGCCGTCCGGCGCCCGCCCCGGCCACTTCGCGGAGCTGACCGTGCAGGCGTCGAGCGTGAGCGGCTCGCCGGCCGCGACCAGGAAGCCGTGCGTCCGCGGCGGCTGCGGGAACTGGTCCGCCCGGTAGGCGAGCGAGACCACCGCGGTCGTGCCGTGCGGGATCGCGTCGATCGCGCGCGAGGCGGCGGGGACGGCGTCGCGCAGCAGCGCGGAGGCCGCCGGACCGGGGAGCGCGAGCACGACGGCGTCCGGAGCGAGCGACTCGCCCTCGGACAGACGGGCCTCGACGCGCTGCCCGAAGACCGAGAGCGCGGTCACGGAGACCCCCGCGCGCAGTTCGACGTCCGGCCGGCGGGCGAGCGCCTCGACGAGCGCATCGACCAGCTGGCCGACGCCACCGGCGAACGTGACGAACGGCGGCAGGGGACGGGTTCGGCGGGGAGCGGGAGCCAGAGCGCTCGAGGCGCCGGCGCGAGCGCCGGGAACGGCTGCGTACGCGCCCGCGTCATCGCGTCCGGCTCGGGTCGTGGCGCGGCGGCGCGACGCGAGGCTCGCGAGGATCAGGCTGCGGTGATCGCGGGTCGCGTCGAGCAGCGTCGGTACCACGGCGTGCAGGCTCAGCTCGTCGATGGGCGTGCCGTACACGCCGCCGATCAGCGGCTCGGCGAGCTTGCGGACCAGCGCGTCTCCCAGCCGCCGGCGGAGGAATGGTCCGACGCCGACGTCCCGGCCGAGATCGGCCCGCGGCAGCACGAGATCGAGCCCCATCCGCAGCTTCTCGAGCGGCGAGAACAGGCGGGTCACCACGAACGAGGCGGCACTGGTGGGGAGCACGAGGCCCATGTCCTGCGGCATCGCGACGAACCGGCCGCCGGTGCGGATCAGGACGCGTCGCGGCTCGAGCGGCTCGACGACCTGCCGCTCGAGCCCGAGCTCGCCCGCCAGCTGGAGCGCGGCGGGCCGGTACGACACGAACGAATCGGGACCGCCCTCGACGAGGAACCCGTCGACGCGGTCCGTCCGCACCTTGCCGCCGAAGCGGGGCGACGCGTCGACCACGAGCGCGGGGATCCCGGCGTTCGACAGCTCCCACGCGGCCGACAGTCCGGTGATCCCACCGCCGACGATGAGGACGCCGCCCGTTCGAGCGCTCATCGCGCCGGCGCGAACGCGCGCTCCCGGCCCTCGTTCGAGGCCCGCGGGACGTACGGGCAGAGGGGATCGGCCTCGAGGGGATCGCCCGTTGCCGCCCAGGCCCGCGCCCGGGATCCGCCGCAGATCTCGACGTGCTCGCACCGACCGCAGCGCCCGCGGAACTGTGTGACGTCGCGGAGGCCACGGAACAGGGCGTGCTCGCGATACACGCGGACGATGTCATCGGTCCGGACGTTGCCGGCAGAGAGCGGGAGGAAGCCCGACGGGAAGATCGACCCGTCGTCCGAGACGAACACGATCCCGTTGCCGTCGCGCACGCCGAACCCTCGCCCGACGGGGCTCCGTGCGATCGTCGCGTCGTCCAGCCCCTCCTCGCGCATCCGGCGCAGCGCGACCCGCCGGTAATGGGTCGCCTCGGTCGTCTTGATCGCGAACGGCGACGCCTTCGAGAGGTCGTACAGCCACTGGTTCAGCCGCTCTGATTCGCCGGGCGTGATCTCCCGGAGGTCGGACCCGCGCCCGACCGAGATCAGGAAGAAGAGGCTCCACCGGATGATCCCGAGCCGCGTCATGAGCTCGTACAGCGCCGGCAGATCGGGAAGCGTCTCGGAGGTGACGAGCGTGTTGATCTGGAGCGGGAGCCCCGCGGCATGCGCCCAGCCGACCGCGCGCATCGTCGTCTCGAACGTGCCCGGGACACCCCGGAAGGCGTCGTGGCGCGCCGCATCGGAGCCGTCGATGCTCAGCGACATCGTCTGGATCCCGGCCTCGCGGAGCGACACCAGGCGCTCGGGCGTCATGTCGGCGGTCGCCGACGGCGCGAGCGACGCGCCGATCCCGAGCTCGGTCGCGGCACGGACGAGCGTCTCGAGGTCGGGCCGCCGCAGGGGATCGCCGCCGGTGAACACGACGTGCGGATACGGACGGCCGAACCCGGTGATCGCCCGGAGGAGCGCGATCCCCTCCTCCGTCGACAGCTCGGACGGGCTGCGCTGGGGCTGGGCAACGGCCCGGCAGTGGCGGCAGGCGAGCCCGCACGAGCGAGTCGTCTCCCAGTACAGGAGCATCGGCGCGCGGTCGAAGACGAACCCGGTCGGCAGGACGGCGCCCACGGCCGGGGGCCGCTGCGCCTGCCCGGACCCGCTCACCGATCGCCACCCGACGCCGGGACGCTGGCGTCATCCGTCGTCGCTCCGACGGCCATCTCCTCGAACGTGCGCTCGACGAGGTCCGCGAGCGCCGCCACGAACACGGGGTCGTCGTTCATCGAGCGGGCCCGCACCAGCGTCGCCCCGGCGTCGCGCGCGACGGCCCGCGCATCGATGTCGATGTCATACAGCACCTCCAGGTGGTCGGACACGAAGCCGACCGGGCAGATCACGAACGTCTGGATCCCATCGGCCGCGAGCCGGCGGATCTCGGATCGGAGCTCCGGGCCGAGCCATGCCTCACCGGTTCGCCCCGCGCTCTGCAGCGCGACGCCATACGTCGCGAGGCCCGTCCGGGCCGCCACGAGCCCGGCCGTCCGATCCACCTCGCGCCGGTACGCATCGGCCTCGGCGCCGAGCCGCTCGGGCAGGCTGTGCGCCGTGAACAGCACGCGGACTCGCGATCCGGGGGAGACGGTCGCGAGCGCCTCGAGGGTCGCCGTCGCGAGCGCCTCGATCAGGCGCGGCTCGTCGTGCCAGGAGCCGACGAACCGCACGGTCGGCGCGGCCGGCCCGAGCGCACGAAGCGCGGATCGGACGGGCTCCGCGTAGCCGACGATCCCGGGTGAGCGCTGCGGCGACAGCGCGAGCGCGACGAGCTCCTCGACGCCCTCCGAGGCCATCGTCTCGACGACCGTCGCGAGCCGCGGCGCCGTGTGCCGCATCCCCGCGCGGACCATCACCGGACTCGCGCGCGACGGGCTTGCGCCCGACGCACTCCCGCGCGACGCACTCCCGCGGCGCGCCAGCTCGCGTTCGAGCGCCGCGCGCTGCCGCTCGGCGATCGCGGAGAGCGGCGACCCACCGCCGATCGCCCGGTACCGCCCGATCAACTCCGCGAGCAGGTCGGGCGGCGGCGGCACGCCGCGACGGATGTCCGTGTAGTACGCAGCGACATCCTCCAGCCGCGCCGGACCGCCGTAGGCCATGAGAAGCACGCCGCGCCGGGGACCGGGCGTGGCAGGTAGGGCAACCCGTGGATCGACGCGCGATGCCTGCGGATCCATGCTCGACGCCTCCGGATCGACGCACGACGCTGCAGCGGAGTCGCGCCCGAGGGGCGACGCCGATGAAGGGGTGACGTGGAGACGAGGACGGTGGGACGACATGACAGGGACGATCCGGATCGTCCCACCCCCCCGGCCCGCCCGGCATGGGCCGTCCGGCCCGCAGCCCAGCCCGATCCGGCCCTATCCCTCGGAATGGGCGGCCGCCCCGCGCGCCCCCCTCTCCCGACGTCCGGCCGGCCGAGCAGGGAGGATCCCCGTCGCGGCCAGTGCCAGCAGCGCCACGAGCGACAGCGCGCAGCCCGACCGTGCTGGGCCGATCCCCGACGAACCGGTGCGTTCCGGCTCGCCCGCCGAAGAGGGCTCGCTCGTCGACGGCGGCTCGCCGAGTCCGCCGGCGATCCGCTCCCATCGGCTCTCGTCCGCGAGCGCGGCATCGGCACAGGCCGCGTGCGCCGCGGTCTCGCCCCGCCCGACGCTCACCGCGCCGGGGCGGATCGGGCGGCCACAGAACGTGCAGATCTCCGATGGCGGGTCGCTCATTCGAAGGACCCTACATCAGCGGCGGGGCACGCAGCGTGAGGGCCACACGGCTGCGCTCCATGCCCGACCGCAACAGGCCACCCGCGTGGGCAGGCCGTGCGCGCGCCAGCAGTGGCCGGATCGGCAGGGAGGAGGTGGAGCGGGAGACGGGATTCGAACCCGCGACATCTCGCTGGGGAAGTGCTTGCCTCCTGCGGCGGAATGTATGCAGACCGTAGGCGTCCTCAGTGGCCGCCGGACCCATGCCGCCCGCCTGGAGCGGCTTCTCGGCAGCAAGGCCTCGCGGAGACGGACCCCGCGCGCATCCACGCCCCCATCGGGCTCGACCTCGGCGGTCACACGCCGGCCGACATCGCGCTCGGGATCCTGGCCGAGATCGTGGCCGTACGGCAC
>JAJYGH010000028.1 GCA_021785175.1 Chloroflexota bacterium
CATGTTGGTCAGGCTCGCGTGGTGCGCGAGCAGGCCGTTGAGGTAGGGCGCCGACGAGTTGCCGACGATCTCGGCGTAGCTGCGGTTCTCCATGACGATCACGTACACGTGGGCGAAGTCGGGGACGGACGGAGCGGGGGAGGCCGGAATCGCGGATCCGCCGGCGGCCGGTTCCGCTCCGGAGGCGGAAGGAGCCGACTCGAGCCGCGATCCGGTCGCCGGGCCGGACGGGGAGAGCGTTCCCTGCGACCCGCACGCCTGGGCGAGCAGGGCGACGACGACGAGGAACGTGGGGAGGCCTGGTCGCTTCACCCGCGGATCGTATCCGGGAAGCGCCGGGAGTCTCGCGGGAGCGGTGATCGGGGGTGGCGGACCAGCGCATCGCCCCGCTCCGGCGGTCCGTCGCGAGCGCCGACGTCCTCGGGAGGACCGGCGCCCTCGCGAGCGACAGCCGCCTCGTGCACGTCCGCATCCGAGCGCATGTGCGGAGGCTCGGACGACGCGAAGCTGTCACTTCCACGGCCCACGGGAGCTCGGGGACCGCTCGAAGCGGTCGTACGTTCGTCCTGGCGGCCCCGCCGGTCTCCGGCCCGGCGCCCCCGTCCATCGACCGGGCCGTCATTGACATCAGCAGGAGGAGCAGCGACGACATGCGCACCACGCGACTCGGCGACCTGACCGTCTCGGCCGAAGGCCTCGGCTGCATGGGCATGAGCGAGTGGTACGGGCACGCCGACTGGGACGAATCGGTGGCGACGATCCGCCGCGCGCTCGACCTCGGCGTGACGTTCCTCGACACCGCCGACGTGTACGGCGAGGGCCACAACGAGGTGCTCGTCGGGCGCGCGATCGCGGGCCGCCGGGGGGACGTGCAGCTCGCGACCAAGTTCGGGATCGACCGCCGGCTCGGCGACGGGCACCGCGTCATCCGCGGCGAGCGGGACTACGTCAGGCATGCCTGCGAGGCGTCGCTGCTGCGGCTCGGGGTCGACGTCATCGACCTGTACTACCTGCACCGGCCTCCACAGACGGCCGAGATCGAGGAGACCGTCGGGGCGATGGCGGAGCTCGTCCGGGAGGGGAAGGTGCGCCACCTCGGCCTGTCCGAGGTCGACGGGGACCTGCTCCGGCGTGCGCACGCCGTCCATCCCATCACTGTCGTCCAGAGCGAGTACTCACTCTGGACGCGCGACCCGGAGCGGACGGTGATCGGGGCGATGCGCGAGCTCGGCGTCGGGCTTGTGCCCTATGCGCCCCTCGGGCGCGGCTTCCTGACAGGGACGGTTGACACCCGCCGGCTCGACGAACGCGACTTCCGACGCCGCAACCCGCGCTTCTCCGGTGAGGCCGCGGGCGCGAACGAGCGCATCGCGGACACGGTGCGGTCGGTCGCGGAGGCGAAGGGTGTCGCGCCGGCGCAGGTCGCGCTGGCGTGGGTGTTCGCGCAGCGGGATCGACTCGGCGTGCCGGTCGTGCCGATCCCGGGCACCAGGCGGGTGAAGTGGCTGGAGCAGAACGTCGGCGCGCTCGACGTCACGCTCACGGCCGAGGAGCTGGCGACGCTGGACACGCTCGACGCCCAGGTGGTCGGGGCACGCTACTGACGGCGAACGACAACACGCGCGACGACGGCTCGACGTGCCACCCGGGCCGAGCGTTCGCATGCAACGGCAGCCAACCTCCGGCAGCCACTCCGCGAAGGCGGACGGGAGATGACATGGGCCCGGGCGGACACCGGGCGCCGTCGCCTCCACTGTGGGCGGGCCTGCCGCAGTACTTCAGTACGGTTGCGACGCCAGTCCGCTCCATCCAGTGTCGGACCGACACCGATACGGCCGCGGGTCACCCGTCGTCCGGATCGGAGGAGAGTCGTCACTTCCCGCCGAGACGACCCGCCCACGGCTTGCCGCGTCCCTTGTCAGCGGAAAGCGGGGACCTCGAAGAAGGAGTTCTGGTGGGGCATCGCCGGCTCTCTCCGTCGACTCGCTGGCTCGCCATCGGGGCGACGACGGCGCTCCTCGTGGCTGGATGCGGGGCGAACGCACACGCGGCACCTCCCACCGTGGTCCCGCAATCCGCCACGCCCTCGTCCGCCGCGTTCGATCTGTCGAAGGTCGAGGACTCTGTCGCCTACATCCAGACGCAGGGTACCTTCGTCACCGCCGACGGCACCAAGGAGCAGGTCTACTCCGGGTCCGGGTTCGTGATCGATTCGGCCGGCCTCGTGGTCACCAACAATCACGTCGTGACTGGCGGCGCGTTCTGGAAGGTCCAGATCGGCACGGACAAGACCCTGTATGACGCGCAGCTGCTCGGCGTTTCCGAGTGTTCCGACCTCGCCGTGCTGAAGGTGCCCGGGACCTTCCCGGCGCTCCGGATGTCCTCCGCGACGCCGACCGTGGGCGAACCCATCTACGTCGCAGGGCATCCGAACGGCGATCCCTACACGTTGACCAACGGCATCGTGGCGAAGCCGCCATACCAGGCCGACACCTCCTGGGCGTCGGTCAAGCAGGAGATCCAGGTCACGGCGCAGACCTACCCGGGCAACTCCGGCGGCCCGGTCGTGGACGCCAACGGCCAGGTCATCGGCATCGAGTACGCCGGCGGGCCTCCGGGCAGCGCCATTGCCGGCGAGTCGTTTGCGATCGCGTCGTCCGAGGCGCTGCCGGTCATCCAGCAGCTCGAGACGGGCAAGAACCTGGAGTACCTCGGCATCAACGGCGAGGCGAACAGCGACAGCACCGGCATCGCGATCGTCTCGGTGGCCCCCGGGTCCCCGGCCGACAAGGCGGGCATCCTGCCGGGCGACCTGATGACGAACCTCGACGGCACGGCAGTGGGCACGGACGGAACCAAGAGCACGTACTGCTCGGTCCTGCGTTCCCATACCGCCACGGATGCCCTGTCCGTAACGGTAGAGCGCGACGGCCAGACCTGGACGGGCGAGATCAACGGGCCCGCCCTTGCCCTTGTGGGCTCGGCCGGCGGGTCGACGACTGCCCCGCAGGCCAGCAGTGGCGCTCCCGTCGGATCCGCCACCGCAGGGGGCACCACGACGTCGATCGACAAGCTCCAGCCGTACATCCCGAGCAACATCTGGCCCAACTGCACGCACTCCACGGACCAGGTGCCGAGCACCGTCATCCAGACGGCCGTGTGCCAGCCCGTTTCCGGTGTGGCGGCGGTCTGGTATGACCTCTACGACAGCCCGGCGGACCTGAACGCCACCATCTCGGCGGATGCCCAGAGCGTCAAGGCCTCCACCTCCAGGAAGTGCCCCGCGGGGCCGTCGGAGGGCACGTGGTCGAACACGTTCCCAGACGGCAAGGTGCTCCAGGGGCCGGATCTCCGGTTGCTGTGCTACACCGGGTCGGATGGGGCGTGGATCGAGCAGGCAGATCCGACCACCGGGATCCTCTTCACCGCGCAGCTCAAGGGCTCGCTTGCAGACCTGTTCAAGTGGTGGCAGGGCAACGCCACGATCGTCGACGCGGAGCCGACGAACTGACGGGAGCAGTCCCCGAGCGCGGCGCGGCCGGGCGCGGTCCGACGGACTGCCGCACAGCACCACCGAAATGCCATGCAAGGGGATTCCATCTGGTAACCCGGTGAGGCGCACGTATCCTACGCACGGGTGGAGCCGCCGCGCGTTTCATCCGGTGGCTTGATCGCGCGGCACACACGGAGGGTGGTCCATGTCCAGTCCCGACGCAGCGAGCACCCCGACCCCTGAGCCGCCGGCGGCTCCCCCGTCCGGCCCCGCGCCGATGGGGCCCCCGCCGATGCCCGCCTGGACGAGCGCGCTGACATCCACGGCGCCGACCCCGGGTCCCGCCGGCCTGTTCTATGCCGACGTCCCCAATCGCGCCATCGCGTACATCATCGACGTGATCCTCGTCGGCATCGTCGCAGTCATCATCTCGATCGTCGTCTTCGCAGTCTTCGGCCCGCCCACGTCGGTGCAGTCGATCCCCGACACGAGCGCGATCCTGGGTTTCCGGGTTGAGACCCACACGAACATCCTCCCCACACTGATCTATGCGGTGCTCGGGATCGGCCTGTCCGCCGGGTACTTCATCTACACCTGGACGGCGATGCGGGCCACCCTCGGGATGCGGGTGCTCGGGATGCAGGTCGGCAATGCGGCGGATGGCGCGACCCTGACGACGAATCAGGCGGTTCGCCGCTGGCTCGCCCTGGGCGGGATCTTCTCGCTCGCCCAGACGCTCAACTCGCTGCCGCTGCTCGGTCTGCTGATCGCCCTCGCCTCACTCGCCTGGGTGATCTTCCTCATCGTGACCACCGCCCAGAGTCCCACGAAGCAGGGCTGGCACGACAAGTTCGCCGCAACGATCGTGGCCAAGGCCGCCCGCAGCGTGGCCTGATCGTCCGATGGACGGGGACGGCGGCCGGAGCAGATCCGGCTGACCGGCCTCGGCCTCCTGCACCGGGGCCGCCCCCTCGGACCCGGTCGCGGGCGGACTGCTGCGCGACCCTCCCTCGCCCGTGTGTTCCGCCGTGGCCGGTCAGCCGCCCGGCGAGTTGCGCGCCGCGGTCGTCTGCCGAAGCGCGTCAGTGACGGTGTCGCGGACCTCGGCTGCGGTCATCTCGCCGTCGATCGTGTCGAGCCGGTCGGTCATCGAGAGCGTCATCTCGACGCCTGCCATGTTGAGCCCGCGGTCCTCGACAAGGTAGCGGATGCGGCGGAGTCGGTCGAGGTCCGACGCAGAGTAGAACCGCTGGTGGCCGTCGCGGGCGGGCCGCAGGAAGCCCGCCCGCTCGTACTTGCGCAGCGTCTGGGGGTGCATCCCGGTGAGTCGAGACGCCACCGCGATCGTGTAGACGGGCTCCCCCTCGGGGATGCGCTCACTCACCGTTTGACCCCTTTCGGTCGCGGCGATCCGCCCCGGCGGATCAGCCGTCCTCGTCGTCGCGATCGAGCTCGCACGCCGGGCGCGGCTGCCGCTCAGGATCGCGGCGAAGGTGCACGACGCGGCGGAGCAGCGGCTGTTCGGTGAGGTCGTCGCGCCGGCCGTGAGCGAAGGCCTCGTCGAGTTCCCCGGCGAGCTCCCGCCCGCCGCCCGCGACCCGCTGTTCGCCGCCGCGCGCGCGACGCTCATGCTCGGTGCCTGGCCCGAGCCGTTCGGCCTGGTGGCGATCGAGTCGCTCGCGTCGGGGACGCCGGTGATCGCGCGCCGGGCGGGCGCGCTGCCCGAGATCGTCGAGCACGGTGTCGACGGTTACCTCGTCGACGACCTCTGGGAAGCCGAGCTCGCGGTGCGGAGCCTCGACCGGCTCGACCGCCGGACGATCCGCCAGCGCGCGCTGCGGCGCTTCTCGGCGGAGCGAATGGCGGACGACTGCGAGGCGATCTACCGGAGGCTGGTCGGCCGCCGGGCGCGAGTGGCGCAGGATTCCGACGAGCGCGTGGCTGTCGCGAGTTAGGGAATGGGACGTGCGCCGCGACCCGCCCGTTTGCGGCTGGCATCTGCCTGGTTCCCGGCTGCGGCACCCGATGACCGAGGAACCGGTCCCGATCCCGTTGGCGATACCGGCTGGCATGTGCGTCAAGAACGGCTGATAAGTCATCGGCGCCACGGACGGCGCGGGCGAGCTCAAGCGGCGGGGTTCAGCGGGCCCGTGAGCGCTCGATGGCGCGCCGGAGGGCGGCCTCGGTGACCGTCCGCACGCGCGCGTTCTGGACGCGCGACAGCCACGGCTCGAACTGTGCGACCGAGTGGAGCCCGGGCACGTCCAGCTCAGGCAGGGGGCGGGGGCGTCCCCGGTGGGCGGCCGCGACGTAGCACAGGTCGAAGATCGCCTTCGTGGGTGTCGCCACTGGGCCCTTGGGCGTCTCCTCCCAACCGCCGAACAGCTCGGGGGGCAGATGGTGAACGGCGTAGGTGCCGACCGTGGTCTCGATCGTGCGGGCCCGATCGAGCGAGGCCACGCCGATCGTGCGGGGCCGCTGGTCGATGGCTCCGACGAGGTTGAGCGCGGACAGGAACGAGACGTAGGCGGGGTGCGGGCGAAGGACGTCGCGCACGATCGCGGTCGCGAGCGGGCGGCCGGTGCCGATGTGCCACAGGCCGCTCCGCAGGTGGGTGGCGCGTCCGGCGGCATCGAGTGCCCGCAGGATCCGGCTTGCGGCCGAGGGGCTGACGCGGAGGGCTGCAGCAGCCTCCGCGGTCGTCACGACACCGCCGAGGGCCTCGAGGCGGGCGTAGGCTGCGAGGCCGGTCACCGCAGTGCCTCCAGCCGCTCCACCACCTTGAGGACCATGTCCGACCACACCTCCTCGCGCTCGTAGACCGGCACCTGGTCGTCCTCGATGAACTCGACGACGAGCTCTCGGTAGGCCTCGTAGCCGATCGAGAACGCGGCCGCCACGGCGGCATCGATCTCGACCGCGGGGAGGTCGCCCGGCCCGACGGCTGCAGGGTGTCGCGCGAACAGGAGGTCAAGGTCGAACACGTCGCGGGGTTCGGTCTGGCTGCGCTGGCCGAGGGCGCGGACCTTCTGGCGGACGGCCGCCGGTGGCAGGTAGCGCTCGGCCCGCACCACGCGCAGGCCGAGCTCGCGGCCGATGTCGTCCCGCGCGGTCTCGAAGGCGTGCTCGGGGTCGACCAGCCCGCGGTTGCTGAACTCGATCTTCGAGTTGAGAAACGCGCCCTCGCCCTCGATGCTGAACTTCCAGCGCCGGGTCGTGTCGGTCTGCTTGGGCTTGGTCGGCTCGCTCATGACGACCCCGGCGAGCCGCAGGACGTTCTGGAGGACGGGCGACCGCAGGGTGGCATCCACCTGATCCTCGACCTGGTCAAAGCGGTCGGGCCTTCCGGCGTAGTCGAGGTCGATGTCCTGTGACCGGCGGGCGCTCTGCTCGAACAGCCGGAGATTGGCCTCGCCCTTCACGATGTAGCTGCCAGCAGGCATGCGCGACGGCAGTGCCTGGAGGAGGGCCAGGTGCACCACCTCGATCAGCTTCGCGCCTTCGCGGGTCTTGTTCATGTGTTGAGACTACGCAGACCATACCGTTTTTGTCAATCTTGCGTAGTCTCGACACCCCACATCGAAGCTCGACCGCGGGCCGCGATGGGATCGGCCCCGGCACATGGAGGGACCGGTGGTGGCGTGGCTGGTGCGAGTTCGGGCATCCGGGCCACTGCCGCGCGTTGCGCCTGCAGCACCGCCGGCCGCGCCAGTGCCTCCGCCAGCCAGGCTTGCACCTGCGCAGGCGACTCTAGACCGCCATGGTGACCCTGCACCGCCATGGACGCGAGGCCCAGGGTGCGAAGGGCGAGGTCCGTGCCAGCAGCCTTGTGATCCGGTCCGTGGCCACGCCAGCCGGGCTCTCGGTCGCAGCGCGCGAGGTACGCCTGAAAGGCAGGGTCCCACTTGCCGATGTCGTGGGTGAGACCCAGAAACCACGCGGCATCCGCTGCCGACAGCGGCTCGCCGAAGCCACGAGCAAGCTCAGCCACGCCGCGGAGGTGCGACTCCAGGTCTTGCCGCGCACCATCGGCGTTCCGAGTATGGGCGATTGGCTCCACGGCTCCTCACTCCCGCCAGCCCGGAAGCGAATGCAGTTGTGCTGGAGTCATCATGCGCTTAGCAGGAGGTCGAGGAATTGTTGCTCGGCATTGTTGCTCGGCATCGTGGGTTCTTGTACCGTTGGTCTGTGATAGCTTGTCTGGCACAGATCTCGTCGCGAGCCGGATCGATCGCCTGGGCCGCAATCTGGCTCAGCTGGGTGCCCGCATCGAAGAGCTGCAGCGCGCCGGGGTCGCCTTCCGCTCGGCCACCGAGCCCTTCGACACCGCCACCCCGGCGGACCTGATGATGATGCAGATGCTGGGCGTCTTGGCCCAGTTGATTCCCGATGTACCAGACGCCCCGGAACGGCACCTCGCCGAGATAGACCCGGTTGCGCAAGGAGGAGCTGGAGGCGGCACAGGCCGAGAAGCTGAAGGCGCTCGACGCCGAGGCAGCCGAGCTGCGGACCCGCATCGATCGCTACTTCGCGAGTTTCGAGGCGGGGCAGCTCCGCCCTGAGCTGGCCCAGGAGCGGGTAGCAGGCCTGCAGGCACGCGTCCAGGCAATCGAGGCCGAGCGGGCAGCCGTCCCGCAGGGCACCGCCGCGCAGTCGCTTCGTCCCGAGGAGATCGCCCTCATCTCCTGGTCGCTCAGCCAGGCGCTCGGCGAGATCCTGCAACAGACCCCGACGCCGCGCACGAAGACGCTGTTGCGCCTCCTGATCGAGGAGATCCGGGTGGTGTCGCCGCCCAATGTCCGGCCGACGTACCGGGTGCCAACGGCGCCAGTGCCGACCGCGGCGGCAGACGAGGGTGCGGTTCGCGGACTGGAGGCTATGGTGGAGATGAGGGGACTCGAACCCCTGACCCCCGCGATGCGAACGCGGTGCTCTCCCAGCTGAGCTACATCCCCACGCATGGGCCGAACGCCCACAACCCCAGAGGGCGGATGGGAGTGTAGCAGGTCGAGTGCCCGGAGTATGGTGGGTGCGCGCCCCAGTTCGATGAGGGTCGCATGCAATCGACACTGCCGGCCGGGCTTCGGCTGCTTCCGATGGAGCGCGCCGCGACGCTCGTCTCACGGCTCGGGTTCGTGCTCGTGCACGACGAGCGCCTGGGGGAGGCGACGGCCCCCTTGGGCTCGCATCTCGTCGTCGCGCTCCGTGAACGACCGACGCTCGCGCACTTCGATCCCGAGCGCGTCACGTTCTACGTGATGTCGGGCGGGCGCGGGCAGTCGGTCGAGTACCACCGGTCGCGCGCGCCGATCGAGCAGATCGACATCGCCTGGGGACAGATCCATGTCATCGACCGGCTCGAGGTCCGGAACGCGTTCCTGACGTTCGGCGGCATCCTGCGGACCTCGCAGGTCGACGCGGGCACGACCGTGCTCGTCGTCGATTCGGCCGCGCCGATCCTCCGCTGGAGCGGGCACAGCCAGGACGTCGACCCGATTGCGCCCGAGGTCGCGGCGTTCTTCGCGCGGCTGATGGTCCCGATCGACTTCACGCCGGGCGCGGAGGCGCGGATCGGGGCGCTCCCGCCGATGGCCCTCTACGCGGCGTTCATCGCGAGCCTGCACGCCAGATGCCAGGCGTCGCCGGCCCTTCGTGAGGCGCAACGCAGCCTCTACGACTGGCTCGTGCACGAGGCGCACCAGCTGTCGACGACCCGGCCGGACGACTGGGATGCCGGCCGTCGAATGCTCGGTGAACTGGCGATGGCCATCGCCTGACGGCCATCGACTGAGTAGCTTTCCCGACCGCGCGACGTGGTCGCGGAGGGCGGATTGCGCCGACGGTGGCGCTCGCCGGCGGCATTGACAAATAGAACGCACGTTCTATCATCGGTCGGGCGATGAACCGCCCAGCCGACCCCGTTGCTGCCCCCATCCCCCGTCCGTCGCACGACGTCGAGCCGCTCGCCGTCGCCCTGGCGCGCCTCGAATCGCGGTGGGGGAGCGCGGCGATCCGGCTCGGGAACGGTGCCGATGCGCGGGTTTCGATCGGAGCCCTCCGGTGCGGAAACACCGCCGGCGACACGGCCATCGGGCGGGCTGCCGGCGACACGAGCGACGCCGGGGCCACGTTCCCCGTCGAGGGCGCGCTCGCCCCGCTGCCGGTCCGCGTCCCGCCCGCACCCGACCCGCTCGCGCCGCTCGATGATCGCGTGGTCCCGACCGGCTTCCCGGCGCTCGACGCGATCCTCGGCCCGGGCGGACTCGTCCGCGACGCCCAGGTGACGCTTCGCGGTGACGCCTCGTCGGGCAAGACGACGCTCGCGCTCCGGCTGGTTGCCGAGGCGCAGTCCCGTGGCGCCATCGCCGCGTGGCTCGATCTCGGCCGTGCCTTCGACCCGCTCGAGGCCGTGGCGCGCGGCGTGGATCTCGAGTGGCTCCTCGTGCTCCGCGTCGCCGACACGGCGGAGGGTCTGCGCCTCGCCGGGGCCCTGCTCGGCGGACGTGCCGTCGAGATCCTCGTCGCCGATCTCCCCGACCGGGCGCCGCTTGACGAGGGGCTGCTCCGGCGGCTGGCCGCCCGCGCGAGGCAGGTCAGGGCCCGCCTCGTCACGCTCGAGCCGACCGGTCTTCCGTCCTCGCTCCGCGGCGCGCTCGCGGAATCGACCGGGGTCGGGCTCGAGCTCCAGCGCCTCGCGTGGATCCGGGCCGGACGGGACGTGGTCGGGCAGCGTACCGAGGTGACCGTCGAGAAGAACCGGTTCGGGCCGCCGGGCCGCCGGGCGGCGCTCGAGATCCGCTATGCCGACGAGGGCGACCGTGAGCGGGGCGTCGAGCGGTTCCTCGATGCCGGTCCGCCGGGGCCGACGGTCCCCGTCGCCGTCCTCACCGGTCGTCGCGTGCTTCCGCCGGGCGACCGAGACGGGCGAGACGGGAGGGTTCCGCGCGGGCCGGACTCGGGCGCCCGCGACGCCGGTCCGCCTCCGCCGATCCTCATCACCCCGGAGCACGACATCGCCAGTTCGTCCGACCATGCGACTCCTCCATCTCGGCTGGCCTCATCTGCCCCTTCGACTCGAGCGCGCGGTGCGCCCGCTCCCGGAGGTGACCGTGCTCGGCGGTCACCCGTGGGACCCGGGACGCGTCCTCGACTGCAGCCCGGCGGCGCGCCGTCACGGGATCCGGCGGGGGATGACGCTCGGCGCCGCGCACGCCCTCGCGCCTGACGCCGCGTTCCTCGTCCCGGACCTCGACCGCTACCGCGCCGCGGCGGAGGCCACGCTGGATGCGCTCGCGACGTTCGCTCCGTACGTCGAGGGCGAGACGGACCCGGAACGTGACGGGTTCGGTGGTGCATACCTCGGGATCGACGGGCTCGAACGGCTGTGGGGGCCCGAGCCGGTCCTGCTCGGACGCATCGCGGCGGCGATCGCGCCGCACGTTTCCGGCCCGCTCCGCGCGGGGATCGCCGGCACGCGGTTCGGCGCGTTCGTCGCGGCGATCGTGGCGCGCGACGCGCTTCCCGGAACGGACGTCACGTGGCACGCCGCAGCCCCGGGTAGCACGGACGTCGAGGCGGCGTTCCTCGCGCCGCTGCCGGTCACGCTGCTCCCCGCAACCGACGACACGCAGCTCCGCCTGCGGACGCTCGGCGTGCGCCGGATCGGCGAGTTCGCGCGACTGCCGCGCGCGGCGGTCATGGCGCGCTTCGGTGTCGAGGGCGGCTTCCTGCACGACCTCGCGAACGGGTGCGACGGGCGGAGGATCGTGCCGCGCCGGCCGGCGGAGCGGCTGCGGGCCGAGGCGGAGCTGGACCCGCCGGTCGATTCGCTCGAGTCGATCCGCTTCGTGCTGCACCGGCTCGCGGACGCGCTGTGCGGCCAGATCGAGGCGCGCGGGGCGGGCGCGACGCTCGCTCGGCTCGAGTGGTGGGAAGCGGCGGGGCTGTCCGCGGCGGGGCTGTCCGCGGCGGGGCGCGAGAACGTGGCGCGGCCTGCGGACAGACTGCTCGTCGAGCGGCTGCCGGAGGACGACCGGCTCGTCGTCGAGCAGCCGCTGCCCGGCCCGACCTCGCGTCCCGAGGCGGTCGAGCGGCTCCTCCTCGCGCGCCTCGAGGTCGCGCCGCCCCGTCGACCGGTCGAGCGGCTCGCCCTCGAGCTCGATCGCGTGGTCCCGGCCGCGGGCCGTCAGCTGGGCCTCTTCGGCCCCCAGGCGGCGCGGGCCGCTCGGCTCGAGTGGCAGGTCGCGGATCTCGCGATCCGGTTCGGCGAGGGCCGCGTGCTGCGGGCGGTGCTGCGCGATCCGGACGCGCGTCTGCCGGAGGACCGGATCGCGTGGACCGAGGCTGCCGCCCGATGACCCGCTTCCTCGAGCAGCATCCGACGATCTCGGTCGAGCTCGATCCCGACGGCCGCCTGGTCGCCTTTGCCTGGAACGGCCGGCGCGAGCGCGTCGAGGTGTGCAATCGCTGGCGGGTCGAGGAGGCGTGGTGGCGCCGCCCGGTCCGGCGCGACTACTACAAGGTGGTCGGCCAGCGGCTGCTCGCGCTCGTCTACCGCGACGGCGTCGACGGGACCTGGCATCTCGAGCGTCTGTACGACTGAGCGTGCCCCGGATACGACTCGACCCCGGCGATGGCCGGGGCCGAGATCGAGAGCCGCAACCTGACCGGGGAGGAGGAGAACCCGGACCGACCACGGCCACACCAGTGGGGAGATGGTGGTACCCAGATGACGAAGGGGAGCGTGACGGTGTGACGGCCCTGCGCGCCGAATCCCGGACGTTCTTCAGTTTGCCGGGCAGGCCGCACGAGTGCCCGCTTCTCGGTCGCGGTCGTGCGCAGCGCGTCGCTCGAAGAGGCGCTGGCCGATCTCGGGGCGTAGCGGCAGTCCCCACTCCCCGCCGATGGCAGGACTACACGGCGCGGCTCAGGGTGTGCTCGGGATGCTCCTCGAGGACATCCTGGGTGTTCCAGTCAATCTCGCCAGCCCGGCTCGCACCCGGCCGAGAGGAGCACGAGCGCGAGCGACAGGCCGCCAACCGCGACCCGCCGCTCCGTCATGGATGGGCGGGAGGCAGCGCCGCGGCGACGAACACGACCAGCAGGACGACCAGCACGAGGACGAAGATCGCGATGCCGATGAAGTCGCGCGTCGTGGGCCGCATGCCGGGAGCATACCGCGACACGGCTGCAAGGCGACGCCCGCGGATACAATCTCGTCGAGCCGCAGCCGAACGCCGACGACGGGCGCCGAGCGGTGCCCTGGGAGGATCGCTGGCTTGACGGACTGCGCGATTCGGACCGCGGGGCTCACGCGCGAGTTCGGGACGTTGCGGGCCGTCGACGGCGTATCGCTCGAGGTGCCGGCGGGCGCCATCTTCGGTTTCCTCGGGCCGAACGGTTCGGGCAAGACCACGACCATCCGGCTGCTGCTCGGCCTGCTCGAACCCACGCGCGGCTCCGCGAGCGTCCTCGGCCACGACACGCGCACCGACGCGGGGGCGATCCGCGAGCGCTGTGGCGCACTGCTCGAACACTCAGGGCTGTACGAGCGGATGACGGCGGAGGACAACCTCGAGTTCTACGCGCGGGTGTGGCACCTGCCGCAGGCCGCACGGCGGGAGCGCGTCCGGGATCTGCTGACGGGGCTCGGGCTCTGGGATCGGCGCCACGAGCTCGTCGGGCAGTGGAGCCGCGGCATGAAGCAGAAGCTGGCGGTGGCACGCGCGCTCCTGCACCACCCCGACCTCCTGTTTCTCGACGAGCCGACGGCGGGCCTCGACCCCATCGCGGCGGCGGCCCTCCGCGACGACCTGACCGGCCTCGCGCGCCGCGAGGGCGTGACCGTGTTCCTGACGACGCACAACCTCGCCGAGGCGGAGAAGCTGTGCGACCAGGTGGCGGTCATCAGATCGGGCCGGCTCGTGGCGATCGGCAGGCCCGACGAGCTGCGCGCGCGGGCTCGGCGCGACCGGATGGAGGTGACGGGTCGCGGCCTGGACGAGCGCATCGCGGCGCTCGTGGCGGCGGACCCCGCGGTCGAGGCGACCGAGGTCGCGGATGGGCGCCTGACGCTTCGGCTGCGGGACGGTCACGACACCTCGCCGATCGTGTCACTGCTCGTCCGCGAGGGAGTCGCGATCGACGAGGTGCGGAAGGGCGGCGCCGACCTCGAAGAGGCGTTCCTCGCGCTCGTCGGCTCGGAAGGGCCCGACCAGTGAGCGCGCCTCGCGGTTCGCGTCCGGGTCCGATGTGGCTCGCGTGGGCGGGGGGCGCGACGTGCGCGGACGAGGCGCCGCGCGGGTCGCTGCCGCGAGCTCGCCGTCCGCTGGGAGGCGCGACGCGATGCTGACCGACGTCCTGACCATCGCGTGGAAGGACCTGCGCGAGGTGCTGCTCCAGTCAGGGACGTTGCGCCGATCGCTGCGCGGGCTGCTGTTCTCGTTCCTCGTGTTCGGCGTGTTCCTGCCGCTGCAGATCGGCCCGGACCTCGTGCGCGAGCCGGCCGCGATCCTGCCGTTCGCCTGGGTGCCGCTGCTCCTCGCCAGCGGCATGGTCGCCGACGGCATCGCCGGCGAGCGCGAGCGCCACACGCTCGAGACGCTGCTCGCGAGCCGGCTCTCGGACCGGGCGATCCTCATCGGCAAGGTGCTGGCCGCGATCGCGTACGGCTGGGGGTTCATGGTCGTGAGCGCGGCGCTCGGCCTCGTCGTGGTCAACCTCGCGAACTCCGGGGAGGGGCTCCTCCTGTATTCGCCCACCGCGCTCGTGCTGCTCGGCGTGTTCGGGCTGCTCGGCGCGGGGCTCGTCGCGACCGGCGGGTCGCTGGTCGCGCTGCGGTCGCCGACCGTGCGCCAGGCGGCGCAGAACATGAACCTCGCGATCTTCGCGGTCGTGCTCGTGCCGGTCCTGGTGCTCCAGGTGCTGCCGGTCGACGTGCGCCGGGAGATCGGCCGGACGCTGGTGAACCTCGACTGGCCGATGATCGCGAGCGGCCTGGCGATCGCGCTGCTCCTCGCCGACCTGCTCCTGCTGGCGGCCGCGCTCGCGCGGTTCCAGCGGACGAAGCTGATCCTGGAGTAGGCGCAGCCGGCGGCGAGAGTCGCCGCCCACGGCCAGGTGCCGGCGCGAGGGTCCGCACAGTGGTCGGGAGTGGTCGAGGCGCGAGGCGTCGAGGACGGGCCGACCCGCCCGGCAGCCACTCGACGGAATAGAACGTCCGTTCTATCATCGCGGTCCGAGGATCGCCGATGCCGCGTCACGCCGAGCTGCACTGCCACACCGAGTTCTCGTTCCTCGACGGTGCGTCGTCCGCCGACGAGCTGGTCGAGCGTGCCTCGCAGCTTGGGATCGGCTCTCTGGCGGTGACCGACCACCAGGGCCTGTACGGCGCCGTCCGGTTCGTCACGGCCGCCGCGGCCGCCGGCATCCACCCGATCGTGGGCGTCGAGATCGAGCTGCTCGATTCGGCCGTGCCGGACCCGCACGGGCTCGTGGTGCCGGCGAGGCGGCGCGTCCCCGCCCGACGGCGCGACGCCGGGCCGGCGACGTGGCCGGCGTGGGAGCGCTCCCGACCGCCGGCGGGGGAGGCCGCGGTCCCCGCACGCGACGAGGAGCGGGCACGTCGCGAGGGCGCGTGGAGCAGGACGGCCTGCCGACCCGCGGACCGGGCACCGATGGCGGGCGAACGCGAGCGGCAGGCGGGCCGGGCGCGGGCAAGGGCCGATCCTTTCCGGCCGGCAGGCCTCATCCGACCGCCCGTCGTGGAGGAGCGGGGGTCCGGCGCGGCCGACAGCCGCAGGGCCGAGTCCGGCCGCCCCGTCCGTCCGCGGCCCGATCGCCTTCGACTTCCCGCGCATCGAGAGACGCTGCGGGAGGACCTGCGCGGGGTCGGCGACGGGCAGCGCGGCCCGCACCTGGTGCTGCTCGCGAGGAACCAGGCGGGCTATCGAAGCCTGTCTCGACTCGTGAGCGAGGCGAACCTCGCGGGATCGAAGGGCGTGCCGCGGTTCACGCACGCACTGCTCGGCGCGCACACCGAGGGGGTCGTGGCGCTGTCGGGATGCCGGCATGGCGAGGTCGCGCGGCGGCTCCTGGCGGGCGACCGGGAGGGCGCGGCACGTGCCGCGGGGTGGTATGCGCGGGCGTTCGGGGGAGGGTCCGGCGTGGTCGGCGGAGGCGCGCGTTCGTCCACCGCCCGTGACCGCATCGGCGCCACCGTGGAACGCACGGGCAGCGCCGGCGACCGCATCGGCTTCGCGCTCGAGCTCCAGCACCACCTGCTGCCTGACGACGACTGGCTGGTCGCGGAGACGGCGGGGCTGGCCGCCGAGCTGGGGCTGCCGGTCGTGGTCACGAACGACGTCCACTACGCGCTCCCCGAGGATCGCGAGCTGCAGGATGTCCTGGTCGCGATCCGGCACGGGCTGACGCTGGACGAATCGACGCACCTGCGGCGCCCCAATGCCGAGTACCACCTGAAGCCGGCGTCGGAGCTGCGGTCGCTTCCACCGGGCGAGGCGGACGCCGATCCGGGTGTCCGTCGGGCATGGGAGGAGGGGATCGCGACCGCGGCGGAGCTGGCCGAGACCTGCCGGGTCGATCTGGGGTTCGAGCGCTACCGGTTCCCGGGCTTCGACGTGCCGAAGGGCGAGACGCCGTTCAGCCACCTCGAGGCGCTCTGCCACGAGGGCGCGCGACGGAAGTACCACCCGTTGACGCCGCGGGTGCTGAGCCAGCTCGCGCACGAGCTCGACGTGATCTCGCGCACCGGGCTTGCCGAGTTCTTCCTGATCTGCTGGGACCTGATGCAGTTCGCCCGGTCGCGGGGCATCCCCGCGCAGGGCCGGGGCAGCGCCGGCGACTCGATCGTGGCGTATGTGCTGGGCATCACGCGGGTCGACCCGATCCGCCACAACCTGCTCTTCGAGCGGTTCATCAACGAGGGCCGGACGAGCTACCCGGACGTCGACATCGACTTCGCGTCGTCGCGGCGCGAGGAAGTGATCCGGTACGTCTACCAGCGCTACGGACCGGAGCACACGGGCATGGTGTGCAACGTGATCACGTACCGGGCGCGGTCGGCGGTTCGGGAGGTGGGGTACGCGCTGGGGTTCCCGCGGCCGCTCGTCGATCGGGTGGCGAAGGCGCTCGAAACGTACGACTCGGTGATGGTCCGGCGCGACCTGGAGGCGGAGGGGGGCTTCGGCGAGTTCTTCGCGGCGGGGGATTCGGACGATGCGCCAGCGCGCGCCCGGGCCGCACACGCCCGGGCCGCCAATCCTGCCGCCGCACACGCCCGGGCCGCCAATCCTGCAGCCGCGCACGCCCGGGCCGCCAGCGCCCGGGCCGCCAATCCTGCAAATCGATCTCCTGCAGAACCTTATGTCGGTTCGCGGGCCGATTCGGCCGCACGATGGAGTGTCGTGGCCCGCGAAGGAGGCGGGGCCGAGCTCCCCGCGAGCGTGGACGAGGCACCGGACGGCGACGCTGGTGCTCTGATCGCCGCCCGGATCAGCGGTAACGATCTGCACGGAGTCAAACTGCAGGAAAGCCACGGCCTGCAGGGGAGCCACGGCCCGACGAGCCTGCAGGAAAGCCACGGCCTGCAGGGGAGCCACGGCCCGACGAGCCTGCAGGAAAGCCACGGCCTGCAGGGGAGCCACGGCCCGACGAGCCTGCAGGAAAGCCACGGCCTGCAGGGGAGCCACGGCCCGACGAGCCTGCAGGAAAGCCACGGCCTGCAGGGGAGCCACGGCCCGACGAGCCTGCAGGAAAGCCACGGCCTGCAGGGGAGCCACGGCCCGACGAGCCTGCAGGATCTGGATCGAGAGCGGAAACCGGCGCTCGTCCGCGTCCTCCCTGTCGCGGCGTCCGTGGCGCAGGTCGTCGCGGCGTCGACCGGGTTCGTCGACGGGATGGGGCAGCTCAACCACCCGCGCGGCGGTCGCTGGCGGCAGGGGGAGCGTGGCCTCGTCGGGGCAGGGCCGGATCCGGACGAGCACGGCAACGGGCGCCAGGTCCGCCGCGAGGATGTCGGCCGAATGGAGCCCGGAACGCGCGAGGCAGAAACGACCGAGCGGCTTCACGGTGGCCTCCGCCACGGGCCGTCGGACGACGAGGGGGGTCCGGGCGACACGCCGGTGAGCATCGCGTGGCTGCGGGCGGAACGCGAACACGGACCGGCGCGCGCACTGGAGGGGATCGGCCGCGGACCGCTGGCGCAGCGACCGGACACAGCCGCGCCCATGCGGCCGGATGCGGAACGCGAACACGGACCGGCGCGCGCACTGGAGGGGATCGGCCGCGGACCGCTGGCGCAGCGACCGGACACAGCCGCGCCCATGCGGCCGGATGCGGAACGCGAACACGGACCGGCGCGCGCACTGGAGGGGATCGGCCGCGGACCGCTGGCGCAGCGACCGGACACAGCCGCGGCCATGGCCGACGAGATCGACGGTCGGGATGCGGCGGCACGGGCGCCTGGCATGATCCAGGGCCGGGCGATCGATCCCGAGAGCGGCGTGCTGCTTCCCGCCGAGCGGCGCATCGACACCGCGGGCGTCGGATCGGCTCCCACGCGTGCCAGCCCCGCTGCCCCTCACTCGAGCGTGGCCCGTCTCGAGCCCG
>JAJYGH010000056.1 GCA_021785175.1 Chloroflexota bacterium
CGTGGCACGCGAGCCGCGGGTCGGGCGCGACGACGGATCGTCGCGTCCATGTCGGAGGACGACAGGCCCGCGGCTCGTTGGATGCCCGGGCCTCCAGCACAGGAGGTGCAGACATGGCGACCACCCTGTTCCCGCGCCTGACCGCGCGCCGGGCGGGCGAAGTCGTGCCCGTGCCCGCCGCGAGCCTGAGTCCGAGCGAGGCTCCGGGGACTGCGACGCGCGAGCCCATCGCGCCGCCGGCACTCCTCGTCGAGCACGTCACCAAGCGTTTCGTCGTCGGCCGCGAGCATCGCGTCGTCGACGCCGTCCGCGACGTGTCGCTGACAGTCGATCGCGGGCACATCCATGGCGTGCTCGGCGCGAACGGCAGCGGCAAGTCGACGCTCATCCGTCTCGTCAGCACGCTGCTGACGATCGACGAGGGCCGGGTCGAGATCTTCGGCCACGACATCGAGCGCGACGAGATGGCCGTGAAGCGCTGCATCAACCGCGTCAGCGTCGATGCTGCGTTCTTCAAGAAGCTCTCGCCGTACGAGAACCTCGCGTTCGCGGCACGGCTCTACGGTCTCCATGCCGGCGAGGCACGCCGCGAGTCGGCACGGATCCTGGGGCGGCTCGGCATCGCCGAGAAACGCCTGGGTCAGCCGACCGAGCAGCTCAGCCGGGGCATGCAGCAGAAGGTCGCGATCGCGCGGGCCCTGCTGACGAGCCCGATGCTCCTGCTGCTCGACGAGCCGACGACCGGCCTCGACCCGCGCTCGAAGGTGGACGTCCAGGTCTTCATCGAGGACCTGCGCGACACCCAGGACGCGGCGATCGTGCTCACGACGCACGACCTCGACGAGGCGGACCGCCTCTGCGACCGGATCGCCGTGCTCGACGGCGGACGGGTCGTGGCCGATGGCACGCCGGCCGAGCTGAAGGCGCAGGTCGCGCGCGAGCGCGGCGCCGCGCCGACGCTCGAGAGCGTGTTCATGGCCTACACGGGCCGCTCGCTCGACGAAGACGTCGAGGAAGGCGAGGCGGAGGCGGCAGGTGCGTAGGCAGCCCGCCGGTCCACCGGCGACCACCGCGTCGACACCAACGACGCACCACCACACGGCGGCGTCACGGCGCCGCCTGCAAGGAGAACACCGATGTTCCAGCCCAGCCACTGGCTGCTGGTCGAGGCCCGCCAGGCCGAGATCCGCGCCGAGATCGAATCCGCGCGGTGGCATCGCCTGCTGCGCCTGCCCCGGCGGAGCTCCGTCCGTCGCCGACTGGGTCGCCAGATGATCCGCGTCGGCGCACGACTGGCCGCCGATCCATCGCTTCGGCCGGCCCGCACGATCTGATCGCCGAGCTCATCGGCTCCCCGATCCCATCGGCCGGGCCGGCCAGCCCTCACGCCGAAAGGAGCGCTCCGTGACCGCGCTGGGCCACGAGCTGAAGGCCAGCTACGCCTTCGTCGAACGCAACTTCAACCTGTCCCGCCGCTACTGGGGCTGGGAGATCGCGTACCTCGTGTACGCGATCGCCGGCGCGCTCGCGATCTCGCTGATCGGCGCGCAGCTCGGCGACCGGCGCCTGATCCTGTCGCTCATGATCGGCGCCACCTTCTGGAACTACCTCTCGATCGTGTTCAGCTTCATCGCCGACACGATCGCCTGGGAGCGCTGGGAGGGCACGCTCGAGTACACGATGATGGCCCCGATCCACCGGCGGACGCACCTGCTCGGGTCGACGTTCTACGCGATCCTGTACGGCCTCGTGCACACCGCCGTCGTGCTGGTCGTGCTCGCGATGTTCTTCGGCCTCGACATGTCGCGGGCGAACATCGGGACCGCGGCCGCGTTCATGGTGCTCGGCTCGTTCTCGTTCGTCGGGATCGGGATCATGGCCGCCGTGCTGCCGCTGCTCTTCGTCGAGCGCGGCTCGCAGATGACGTTCGTGCTGCAGTCGCTGATCCTGCTGGTCAGTGGGGTGTACGCGCCGGATTCGGTGCGATCTGGTCTGCTCGGTTACATCTCGCCGTTCAGCCCGGCGACGCACGTGCTCGACGCGGTGCGCGCCGGCCTGATCAGCGGCACCCCGGTCACGGCCCTGCTCGACCAGGCCGCGATCCTCGTCGCGATGGGCATCCTGCTCATCCCCCTCGGGATGTGGGTGTTCGGGCGTGCGGAGCTGTACGCGAAGCGCACGGGACGGCTGAAGCGGGTGGGGTAGGCGGATCGAGGTGTTTGGGCGGCACAGGTGCGGCCCGAGCCGTGGCGCGGACGGACGGCCTTTGGCCGCCGCGCGGCAGGAGCTGTTGATGCCGACGGGCTCAGGTGTCAGCATGCGTCACGATCCTTCTGCGTCAGGAACCCTGAGCCGTCGGGCAGCGTCCATGCGTCCATGAAGAGTGTCGCGCTGCTCCTGGTGTTGTGCGTCGTGGCGTCCGCCTGTGCCGGCCCGGGGCAGCCGGCGATCGCCACCGCCCCGGCGGCCACCGCGAGTGTCGCCACAGGGGCTGCTCAGGCCTCCGGCTCGACACCGACGACCGTTTCGGCGCCGGACGCGCTGTTCCCCGCCGAGGCGGCCGGCCTGCCCGTGGTGAGCGTCGCCGAGGCGGCCGCGCTGATCGGCGCGGGGAAACTCGACGGGCGTGTTGCGGCCGTCGCCGGCTACTACGACCAGGTCTCCCCCTCCTGCCCGTATCCCGGCCGCTACATCGGGCCGCTCGAGACCTGGTGCGGCTTCACCGCCTTCACCGACTTGCGTGCCGACGCCCGGCTGTGCCGGCCGTCCGGCGACAACGGGACGACCTGCAGCACCCCGACCGCGACGAACCTCAGCCCCTTCCTCATGCCTGAGACCGGCGGGGCCCTCCCCGCGCTCGGGAACGGGCTCGATCCCGTGCCCCTCGTGCTCGTGGGACACGCTGGCGACGCCCGACAGTGGCGCTGCACCGAGCAGACGCGGTCTGCGTGCGCGCGAGCCTTCGTCGTCGACCGCGTCGTCTGGGCGGACGGACACGCTGTCCCGCTGACGGCGCCGCAGACGGGCGACCTGACCACGGGCAAGATCATCACGCCCCGCATGACGCTCGTTCAGGCGGCGGCCGCGGCGGGGATCGGCGACAGCCTGCTCACCGGGGCACCATTCCGCGCCGGGGACATCGCCTCGATCGACCCGCGCGAGAACCTCGCCGGCAATAGCGTCGTGTGGCTCCTGCGCTCGATCGGGCAGGGCGCTGGCGCGACGCGTCCCGTGACCGAGGAGATCGTGGACGACGCCACCGGGAAGCTCATCGAAGAGCTGCCGCTGGCGCTCGAGGCGACCTATCGCCCGGCGCGCCTCTGGCAGTCGGCCATCCTCCAGGGCACCGGCTGCTGCGGCGGCCGCGAGTTCCCCTTCTACCGGGTGGTCTCGTCCGACGGGACGGTCGTCCACGACGGCCTGGTCTCCGGCGGCGCGTCCGGCGGAGCGGGCTACACCGCCTTCGGCACCGGCTACGAGAGCCCCGGGCCGCTCGTCCTGCCCGCCGGCTCCTACTCCGTGACGGCCTGGCTGGCGACATGGGACGGCAGCACGGCGGGTCCTGAGCGCGACCAGTGCTCGACCACGGTCACCCTCGCGCCGCTCGATGACACGGCCCTCAGCGCCGACTTCCCGTCGGGCAAACCGTGCCAGATCGCCCGCGGGCCGCTGCCCACCTCGGACGCGCTGGCCCCTTGACCTGACGCATCGGTCTGGCGCGGAAGGCCTCGGCCATCGGGCCGCGACCGGTGTGCACACTCCTGGCAACCTCGTGGACCTCGCGG
>JAJYGH010000029.1 GCA_021785175.1 Chloroflexota bacterium
GGGCACGGAGCAGTGACACCGGGCACGGAGCAGTGACACCGGGCACGGAGCAGGTCGGGCGGTTCGCGGGCCCGGCCGTTCACGCGGGCTGGGCGACCACCATGATCCGCAGCTCGGTCATGTCCTCGATCGACCAGCGCAGGCCCTCGCGGCCGAGCCCGGAGTCCTTCACCCCACCGTAGGGCATGTGGTCGATCCGGTAGGTCGGGATGTCGTTGACGATGACGCCGCCCGCCTCGACCTCGTTGAACGCCTGCCAGCTGTTCGCCAGGTCGTTCGTGAAGATGCCGGCCTGCAGCCCGAAGAAGCTCGCGTTGACCTGCCGGATCGCGTCGCCGATGTCGTTGAACGGGAACACGACCACGAGCGGCGCGAACGCCTCGGCCGAGCAGACCTTCGCCTCGACCGGGGTGTCGACGAGGACCGTCGGCGGGAAGAACGTGCCGTCGGCCTTGCCGCCGAGCAGCACGCGGCCGCCCATCCGGACCGCCTCGTCCACCCAGGCCTGCGTCCGCAGGGCCGCCTTCTCGTCGACCATCGGGCCCAGGTCGGTCGCTGGATCGGTCGGGTCGCCCAGTCTCAGCGCCTTCGCGCCGGCGATGAACTGCTCGAGGAACGCGTCCATGACGTCGGCGTGGACGAAGATCCGCTGCACGCTGATGCAGACCTGGCCAGAGTACGAGAAGGCGCCGACGAGGATCCGCCTGACGGCCCAGTCGAGGTTCGCCGTGCGGTCGACGATGACGCCGGCGTTGCCCCCGAGCTCGAGCACCACACGCTTCCTGCCGGCCTTCGCCTTCATCGCCCAGCCGACGGCGGGCGACCCGGTGAACGTGAGCAGCTTGAAGCGGTCGTCCGACACCATCCGGTCGCCGAGCTCGCGCGCCATCGGCAGGATGCTGACCGCCCCCTCCGGCACCCCGGCCTGCTCGATGATCTCGCCGATCGTGAGCATCACGAGGGGATCCTTGGACGGCGGCTTGAGCACGACGGTGCAGCCCGCGGCGAGCGCGGGCGAGATCTTGTGCGCGGCGAGGTTCAGGGGGAAGTTGAACGGGCTGATCGCGGCGACCGGCCCGACCGGGAACCGACGCGTGACGCCGATCCGGCCCTTCGACGACGCCATCAGGTCGAGCGGGATCGTCTCGCCGTACATCCGCTCGGCCTCCTCGCCGCCGAGACGGAAGGTGAGTGCGGCCCGGTCGACCTCGACGAGCGCGTCGCGGATGGGCTTGCCGGCCTCGAGCGAGATCAGCCGGCCGAGCTCCTCGCGCCGCTCGCTGATGCCGGCGGAGATGCGCCGGAGCATGGCACCGCGCTCGTAGGCGGGCGTGTGGCGCGTGACCTCGAAGGCGCGGACGGCGGCCTCGACGGCCTCCTCGTACTGCTCGGGCATCGCGCGGTACGTGGCCCCGGCGGGGTTCGCGGGGTCGGCCGGGTTCGCGACCTCGAGGACGGCGGGAGATTCGACCCAGCGTCCCGCGAGGAAGATGGGATGGGGCCTGCTCGCGGTGACGATGGCCATCGGTCGCCTCCTGGCACGTACGACCCGGGCGGCACCGGATGTCCCCCCGTCCGCCCGACGTGTGCGACGCCTCCGACCCGGCGTCAGCGGGGTGATTCTACCGGCCGGGCATGCGGACGCCCCGGATCGGCCCCTCCCGATTCGGCCCTCGCGACCAGGGGCCGCCGGACGCGGTCCGCTCCGCCTGTTTCGTCCCCCGCCACGCGCCGGAGGGTCCGACGGACGCGAGTCCGCCCACTCCGCCCGGCGGGCCGAACTCAGGCCGGGGCGACCACCTCGTTCGACGGGTCGTCGATGCCGGAGATGTCGATCGAGACGAGCATGTCGGTCCGCGTCCCGTTCATGTCGTACGAGCCGCTGGTGAGAGCACTGACCATGTAGCCGCCGTCCTTCGCGACCCACAGGTCCATGTTCCAGTTGCCGACGTCGCCCGCCGTCGATCCGTACTTCGTGGCGAGCTGCTCGAGCGTCGCCGAATCGGCCTGCAGGTGGATCGTCGCGACACCGTTCTTCTCCTCGTCGCCGATCCGTTTCAGCCCGCCCAGGTAGGGGTCGTACGCGGTGCCGAAAAGGGTCTGCGGCGACAGCGAGTCGAAGGTCTTCTCGATGCTCCCGGTCTGGCCCGCCGGCAGCGCCATGGCGGTCCCGCCGATCTCCATCCACGCCCTGTCGCCGATGATCGTGTACTTCATCGGGACGCCGCCCGTCTCGCCGCCGCCGATTCCCGTCATGCTGATCGAGACTGCCTTCTGCGGCTTCAGCACCACGATCCCGTCCATCGTCATCGTGCCGGTCTCGCCGCTCGCGGCCGCCGGGCCCATTCCGGTGCCGGTCACCTTGATCTTGAACCGGTACGAGGTCAGGTTGCCGAGCGCGGAGCCCGCGCCGGTGTACTGGAGACCGTCGCCGCCGGCCGACTGGCTGGCCGCGGCTGCCGTCGGTGCGGGCGTCGCCGCGGGGGTGGAAGCGGGGGTGGCCGTCGAAGCCGCCGTCGCCGCGTGCGCGGGCGTGGCGTTGGCGGCCGTGGTCGCGCCCGATCCGCCGCATGCGGACAGGAGGAGGGAGGTGGCGATCACGCTCGCGATCGCGAGGGGCGCGCTGCGCCGGCGCTGCATCTCGATCACCTCGCGGGGCTGCATCTCGATCACCTCGAGTGCGGGTTGAGCGTCGAGAGTATACGAATCCGCAACGTGGGCGGATACAGCCATGCAGTGGCCGCGGCGGGCACGGTCGGCGGCACGACCGGGACGAGATCGAGGTCACCAAGCGCACATGGGCGTTCGTCCCGGCCGACGCCGCCCGGAACGGCTCACCGCAACCACTGTCCGAACTGCCTGTGGAGCCGTCACGTCGACGACGTCCCCGGCGACCGCGCATCCGATTGTCAGTCCCCGATGGAGCCGATCACGATCACCGTCCGGAAGGACGGCGAATGGGTCCTGATCCATCGAGGCAACGGCTGCGGTGTGCTGCACGCGAACCGGACCGCGGGAGACGACAACCCGCTCCTGCTCGTCCGGCTCGCGGTCAAGCCGCGCGCGCAGCCACCGTTCCCGCTCGGCCGCCTCGCGCTCATCTGAGCGCGAGGCGGCGAATGCCGACGTGGACGGGGGCCGCGTGCGGCGCCGCCCTGCCCGCCGCGTCCACGCACGCCCTGACCGGCAGGTGCCGCGGCCCTACCCGCCCCGTGCCCCGGCTCAAGCGCCGACGAACGGTGTCGTCAAGGGGCGGGCGCGCCCTACCCGCCCCGTGACCTCGGGTACGTTCCGAGGATCCGCAGCATCGACGTCTCGGGCGCCAGCGCGTCGGCGGCCGCCAACGCCTGCGCCTCGTCGGCGTCCAGGTCGACCCAGAACACGTACTCCCAGGCGCGGTCACGGCTCGGCCGCGACTCGAGCTTGCTCAGGTTGATCCCGGCGCGAGCGAACACGCCGAGGCAGCGGTACAGCGACCCGGGTTCGTTGCGGACGGCGAGCACCATCGTCGTTCGCATCGGGAGCGGGCCCGAGCCGGCGTCGCGAAGCGCCGGTCGAACGGTCGCGCGACTCGACGGGTCGGGGCGCGCGACGATGAGGAACCGGGTCCGGTTGTCGGCCATCTGCTGGATGTCGTGGGCGAGGATCTCGAGCCCGAACAGCGCGGCGGCGCGCGGCGACAGGACGGCCGCCGCGTTCCGCTCATCGCGGTCGACGATCAGCTTCGCGGCCCCGGCGGTGTTGTACGTGGTCAGGAGCGTCCACGGGCGAGTCCGCAGGAACGATTCGGCCTGCCCGAGCGCCTGGATGTGCGAGTAGACGCGCTCGATCCGGTCGATCGACCGGCCGGGCAACGCGGCCAGGCACAGCCGGACGGGCACGACGACCTCTCCGACCACGACGAGGTCGTGCTCGAGGAGCAGGTCGTAGTTCTCGCGCACGGTGCCGTTGACGAGGTTCTCGATCGGGACGACGCCGGCGGCAATGTCAGCGTTGTCAGGCGGAGCCGCCGGGTCGGCACACCCCGACGTCACAGCCTCGAACACGTGGTGGAACCCGGGCACCGGGACCGGGTGCGGGTCGACGAACGCCGCGAGCACGGCATCCTCGGCGAACGCGCCGGGCTCGCCCGAGTACGCGACGCGGACACCCGGTTCCGTCACGTCGCGTCCCTGGCCGGGCGTCGCCGGCGCGCGCTCGGGGTCATCGTGGGCGCTCACCACTCACGCTGGTAACCGACACTGCCACCCCACCGCCCGCGTGGCCCCGCCGATCGGCGGGCGCTCCCGGGCCGCCGCCATGTGGACGGGACTCGCGACGTTCACCGCTCGAACCAGCGTGACGGCTCGTGGTCGATGTCGTCGTACTCGACCGTGCGGCCCCCCGATCGCGCCACGCGCCGACCCACGGTCCGCGCCGCGTCGGTCGCGCCCGCCCAATGCGCCTCGGCCAGCATCGCGTTGATCGCCTCGAGGTACGCCTCGACGGAGCACGCCACGGTGTTCGTGCCCTGGCACGAACCGAGGTAGCGCCCCTCCCCGCGCCGTCCTGCGGCCCCGGCCGGCGGCGCGACCTCGACCTCGACGCGACCCTGCGCGTCGGGGCCTTCGCCGAGCGACACGACCCGGTACGCGAGCAGCCGCGGGTGACCCGACAGCACGCCGGCCAGCGCGTTGTCGACCGCCTCGTACAGCGCGTCGACGGCACCGTTGCCCTCGGCCGTCGCCTCCCACACGTGCTCGCCGGCCTGCACGACCACGGCCGCGCGGCTCTGGACGTTGGAACCCGTGGAGCAGGTCCAGCGGGCGAGGCGGACGGCGTCCTCGGCGGTCGTGTCGATCATCGGATGTCTCCTTCGGCCACCGCTTCGGGGTGGGTGCCGGCCGCCGGGTGCGGCTCGGGTTGGGGGGTGACGGCGGGTTCGGCCTGCGAATGGCTCGCCGAGGGGTGCGGCCCGGCTGCGGGGCCGGCGAGTGAGGGATCGCCGCTCGCGGCGGTGGGCGACGCGGCCCGTGCCGCTGACGTCGTGAAGAATCGCTCGTCACGGCGGCGCAGCTCCGCGCCGCCCTTCCAGAGCGCGTACTCGAGCGAATCGCCGAGCGCCTGGAACGACGCCGCGATGATGTTCGTGTCCGAGCCCACGGTCGACCACGCGTCCGTCTCGCTGCTCGACTCGATGAGCACGCGCGTCCGCGCGGCCGTCGCCGAGCCGCCATCGAGGATCCGGACCTTGTAGTCGACCAGGTGGACCCCGTCGAGCTGCGGGTAGAACGCCGAGAGCGCCTTGCGGAGCGCCGCGTCGAGGGCGTTCACGGGGCCGTTCCCGTCGGCCGCGGTGTGGAGCATCTCGCCCTCCACCTCGACCTTGACCGTGGCCTCCGCCCGCAGGTCGCGGTTCTCCCGGTGCTCGACCAGGACCGTGTAGTCGACCAGCCGGAACGGGGGCCGGTAACCGGGCTGGAGCCGTCGGATGAGCAGCTCGAACGACGCCTCGGCGCCTTCGAAACTGGCTCCCTCGGCCTCGAGCCGCTTGACGATCCGGCTCAACTCGCGCGGATCGACGACGCCGTCGAGCCGGTGGCCGAGTTCCTCCGCACGCCACTTCGTGTTGACGCGGCCGCCGAGCTCGCTGACGACCAGCCGCGTCTGGTTGCCGACCACGTCGGGATCGACGTGCTGATAGGCATGGCGCACCCGCGCCGTCGCGGCGCCGTGGACCCCGCCCTTGTGCGCGAACGCGCTCAGGCCGACGTACGGCTGGTGGTCGTCGGGCGTGAGGTTCGCGACCTCCGACACGTAGTGCGAGAGCTCCGACAGCCCGCGCAGGTCGGCCCCCGACGGGACCGTCGCCATACCGGCCTTGAGCGCGAGGTCGGCCCAGATCGTCACGATGTTCGCGTTGCCGCAGCGCTCCCCGTAGCCGTTGACCGTGCCCTGCACGTGGCGGACGCCGGCGCGCACCGCCGCCAGCGAGTTCGCGACCGCAAGCCCGGCGTCGTCATGGACGTGGATGCCCCAGGTCACCGGCAACCCGAGCGTGCCGATCGTGTCGCGGACGATCGCCGTGATCTCGTCGGTCAGGCAGCCGCCGTTCGTGTCACAGAGCACCAGGCTCGTCGCCCCGCCGGCGCAGGCCGCGCGCAGCGTCGCGAGCGCGTACTCGCGATCGGCCTTGTAGCCGTCGAAGTAGTGCTCGGCGTCGTACACGACCTCGCGCCCGGCCGCGGCGCAGTACGCCACGGAGTCCCCGACCATCGCGAGGTTCTCGTCGGGCGTCGCGCCGAGGACGTCGGTCACGTGGAGCAGCCAGCTCTTGCCGAAGATCGTGACGACCGGCGTGCCCGCCTCGACGAGCGCCCGCAGGTTGGGGTCCTGGTCGGGACGGTTCGAGCGATGGCGGGTCGAGCCGAACGCCGCCAGCTTCGCCGTGTGCCACGTCATGCCGCGCGCCACCTCGAAGAACTCCTCGTCCTTCGGATTGGAGCCCGGCCAGCCGCCCTCGATGTACGGGAACCCGGCCTCGTCGAGCCGGCGCGCGATCTTGATCTTGTCCGCGAGCGAGAGCACGAGCCCCTCGCGCTGCGTCCCGTCGCGCAGCGTCGTGTCGTAGAGCAGGACCTCGTCGGCCATCACGGCATCCCCAGCATGGTGTTGGTGGCCGTGATGACGGCCGCGTCATCATCGGTGAGGCCGCTCGCCTGATCGGGGTCCGAGTCGGCGGGAACGGTCGCCCTGGCCCCCCCAGCCCCCGAACCCGCCGCGACCCGCGCCGCCACCTCGTCGGCGAATGCCTGCGTCCCGAGCACGCGCACCGTCCCCTCCCCCGCGCCCACGCGCGCCAGATCGGTCGTCCGCAGCCCGTCGCGCAGGGCCGACCGCACCGCCGACTCGATCGACGCCGCAGCCTCCGTGCGCCCGAGCGACCAGCGAAGGAGCATGGCGCCCGAGAGGATCGTCGCGATGGGGTTGGCCATGTCGCGCCCGGCGATGTCCGGCGCGGACCCGTGGATCGGCTCGTACAGGCCGTGGAGCCCGTGCGCGGTCCGCCGCGCGCCGACCGACGCCGACGGCAGCATCCCGAGCGAGCCCGTCAGCATCGCCGCCTCGTCGGACAGGATGTCGCCGAACAGGTTCTCGGTGACGATGACGTCGAACGCACCCGGATCCCGGATCAGCATCATCGCCGTCGAGTCGACGAGCCGGTGCTCGAACGTCACGTCGGGGAACTCCGGCGCGACCTCCTCGACGACCTTGCGCCAGAGCCGGCTCGACGCGAGCACGTTCGCCTTGTCCACGCTCGTCACCCGCCGCCGGCGCCCGCTCGCCAGCTCGAACGCGAGGCGCACGACGCGCTGGATCTCCTGTTCCGTGTACCAGAGCGTGTCGACCGCCACGCGGCCCTCGGGCGTCCGCCTCTCCTCGGACGGGCGCCCGAAGTACAGGCCCCCCGTCAGCTCGCGCACGATGAGCACGTCGACGTCCCGCAGGACCTCCGGCCGCATCGTCGAGGCGTCGACGAGCGCGGGCTCCACGGTGACGGGCCGCAGGTTCGCGAACAGCTCGAGCCCGCCGCGGAGCGCGAACAGCGCCTGCTCGGGGCGGACGGCAGCGTTCGGGTCGTCCCAGCGCGGCCCCCCGACCGCACCGAGGTAGACCGCATCGGCATCGCGGCACACTTCGAGATCACCGTCGCGAATCGGCACGCCGTACGCGTCGATCGCCGCACCGCCGAGGATCAGCTCCTGCCACTCGAGCGCGAACCCGCCCGCCGACGCCGCGGCGTCGAGCACGCGGCGGCCCGCCGCGATGACCTCCGGCCCAACGCCATCGCCGGGGATCGCGGCGATGCGGTACGTGGGTTGCGGCGCCACCCCCGAGGTCCGGCGGTCTTCGGCGCCCGTCATGGCAGCCGGTCCGCCACGATGGTCTCCGGCTCGGTCGAGGACCCGTCACCCGACCCGGCCGCGACCGCCCGGGGCGACGCGGCGCGCAGCTTGTTCGCGGCCGTGATGTACGCCTCGAGCGACGATTCGATGATGTTCGTCGAGAGCCCGTGCCCGGTGACGGTCGCCGGCGGCAGACGCCGGTCGGTGGAACGGTGGCAGCGCACGAGCGTCGTCCCCTGCGCGTCCTCGCCCGCCGTGACCGCGCGGATCTCGTACTCGTCGAGGACCTGGCGCCAGCCGACGATCGGCTCGAGCGCCTCGTCGACCGCGCGGAACAGCGCGTCCACCGGCCCGTTGCCGGTCGCCTCGGCCTGCCGCGCGTCATCGCCCACGCAGAGCGACACCGTCCCGGTCGACCGGCCGCCGTGCGAGCTGGTCACGTTCCACGCCTCGAGCTCGATGCCGTCGGTGACCTCGGCCGCCCGCTGCCCGACCAGCGCGACCAGGTCCGCGTCGGTGACGTCCTTCTTCGCGTCGGCCAGCGCGATCGTCTGCCGGTAGACCGTGTCGAGCGCATCGCCCTCGAGGTCGAAGCCGAGCTCGCGGAGCTTCGTCTGCAGCCCCCGCCGCCCGGACAGCTTCCCGATCGAGAGCGTGCTGCCGGACAGTCCGACCGACTGCGGGGTCATGATCTCGTACGTCAGCGGGTTCTTGATGACGCCGTCCTGGTGGATGCCCGACTCGTGCGCGAATGCGTTCGCGCCGACGATCGCCTTGTTCGGCTGGACGACGAAGCCGGTGAGATAGCTCACGAGCCGGCTCGCGTTCGTGAGCTGCTCGGTCTGCACCCGCGTCCCGAGTCCGGCGAACTGCGTGGGCCGCGTCCGCAGGGCCATGACGACCTCCTCGAGGGAGGCGTTTCCGGCCCGTTCGCCGAGCCCGTTGACCGTCACCTCGACCTGGCGCGCGCCGGCCTGCACCGCCGCGAGCGTGTTCGCCGTGGCCAGCCCCAGGTCGTTGTGGCAGTGGACGCTCACGACGGCGGCCGACCCGACGCGATCGACGACGCGCCCGACCAGCGCGGCGAACTCCGACGGGATCGCGTAACCGACCGTATCCGGGATGTTGACGGTGGTCGCCCCGGCGTCGACGACGGCCTCACAGACCTGCAGGAGGAACTCGGGGTCCGTCCGGCTCGCGTCCTCGGCGCTGAACTCGACCTCGGCGTCGCGGCCGAGCGCCTCGCGCCCGTACCGCACCCACCTCACGGCCGCTTCGAGCGCCTCCTCGCGGCTCATCCGGAGCTTGTGCTTGAGGTGGATGTCGCTCGTCGCGATGAACACGTGGAGGTGCGCCCGCTCGGCGATGCGAATCGCCTCCACGGCCCGCTGCGGGTCGCCGTCGCGGCACCGGGCCAGCGCCGCGATCGCCACGCCGCGCGTCTCCTTCGCGATCCGGTGCACCGCATCGAAATCGCCCGGGGACGAGGCCGGGAAGCCGGCCTCGATGACGTCCACGTCGAGGCGCGCGAGCGCCCGCGCGACCTCGAGCTTCTCGGCCGCGGTGAGGCCCGCGCCGGGCGCCTGCTCGCCGTCGCGCAGCGTCGTGTCGAAGATCCGGATCTGGCCCGCCGCTGCGCCGGGCCGTCCTACCTCGGCCGTCATCGGGATCCTCCCGGCCCGCTCGACCGTTCGGCCGAGGCCTGGGCCTGCTCGGGACGCACCTCCACGGGATTGAGCCAGCGCATCTTCGAGCGCAGCTCGGCCCCCACCCGCTCGACCTGGTGGTCCTGATCGCGTCGCCGGAGCCGCTCGAACTCGGGCCGGCCCGCCTCGTTCTCGGCGATCCACTTCCGCGCGAACGTCCCGTCCTGGATCTCCGACAGGACCTGCCGCATCGTCTGGCGCACGTGGTCGTCCACGATGCGCGGCCCCGACACGTAGTCGCCGTACTCCGCGGTGTCGCTGACGCTGAACCGCATGAAGTTCAGGCCGCCGCGGTACATGAGGTCGACGATGAGCTTGAGCTCGTGCATGACCTCGAAGTACGCGAGCTCGGGCTGATACCCGGCCTCGACGAGCGTTTCGAACCCGTTCTTCACGAGGTTCGACACGCCGCCGCACAGCACGGCCTGCTCACCGAACAGGTCGGTCTCCGTCTCCTCGGCGAACGTCGTCTCGAGCACCCCGGCACGGGTCGCCCCGAGCGCACGGGCGTACGCGAGGACGCGGGCGCGCGCGGAGCCGGACGCGTCGCGATGCACCGCGAAGAGCGCCGGTACGCCGCCGCCCTCCACGTACACGGAGCGGACCAGGTGGCCGGGGCCCTTCGGCGCGACCATCCCCACGTCGACGCCGCCCGGCGGGTCGATCAGCCCGAAGTGGATGTTGAAGCCATGCGCGAACAGCAGGAGCTGGCCCTCGTGCAGGTTCGGGGCGATCTCCGCGTCGTACACGGCCTTCTGCGCCGTGTCCGGCACGAGGATCATGATCGCATCGGCCTGGCGCACGGCCTCGCCGACGTCCGCCACGCGGAGGCCTGCCTCGGACGCGATCTGGCGGCTCTTGCTGTTCCGCGCGAGCCCGACGACGACGTCGATCCCCGAGTCCCGCAGGTTCAGCGCGTGCGCGTGGCCCTGGCTTCCGTAGCCGATGATCGCGACCGTCCGGCCCTGCAGCGCCGACGGATCCGCGTCCGCGTCGTAGTACATCCGCGCCGTCACTTGCCTGCTCCCTCGTACTCCACCACCTGGGGCCCGCGCACCATCACAGTCGTGCCGGTGCGGACCATCTCCCGGATCCCGAACCCACCCACGAGCGCGACAAGCGCGTCGATCTCGTCCTCCGTGCCGGTGGCCTCGACGATCACGGAGTCGGCGGCCACGTCCACGACGCGGCCCTTGTAGAGCTCGACGATCTTCAGAACCTCGGCCCGCGTGCTGTTCGTCGCGCGGACCTTGATGAGCGCGAGCTCGTGCTCGATGCGTGGCTCGTCGCTGACGTCCTGGACCTTGAGGACGTCGATGAGCTTGTAGAGCTGCTTCGCGACCTGCTCGACCGCCACGTCGTCCCCGTGCAGGGTGATCGTCATCCGGCTGACGTCCGGCCGCTCCGTGTGGCCGACGGCGAGCGAGTCGATGTTGAAGTTGCGCGCGCGCATGAGGCTCGCCACACGGTTGAGGACGCCGGGCCGGTTGTTGACGACGGCCACGAGGACGTGCCGGTGGCCGGCGCCGGTCCCGGGAATCTCGCGGGTCGCCGGCGCAGCCGCCTGTCCGGTCGCCGCCGGAATGGTGGCCGGTCGGTTCATCGCCTGGTCGGTCGATCGTCGGCCGGTTGTCGCCTGGTCGGTCGATCGTCGGCCGGTTGTCGCCTGGTCGGTCATTCGTCGGCCCCTCCCCACTCCTCGATCAGGTCGGACAGGCCCTTCCCGGCGGGCATGAACGGGAACACGTTCTGCTCGTCGGCGATCCGAAAGTGGACGAGGGCCGGGCCGTCGATCGCTCGCGCGGCCTCGATCGCGGCCGGCACCTCGTCGGGCGTCGTGGCGCGGAACGCCGCAATCCCGTACGCCTCGGCGAGCTTCAGGTAGTCCGGCCCCATGAGGTGCGAGGAGTGGTAGTTGCCGGAGTAGATCAGCTCCTGCCACTGCCGGATCATGCCGAGCTTGGTGTTGTCGAGGATGGCGATCTTGACCGGGATGTGCTCCTGCACCAGGGTCCCGAGCTGCTGCATCGTCATCTGGAACCCGCCGTCGCCACAGATCGCCCACGTCTCCTTGTCGGGCCGGCCGACGGCCGCACCCATGGCGGCGGGCAGCGCGTAGCCCATCGTGCCCAGGCCACCCGAGCTCAGGTGCGAGTGAGGCCGCCGGAACCCGCCGTAGCGCGCCACCCACATCTGGTTCTGCCCGACGTCCGCGACGAGCGTCGCGTCGTGGTCCGCGGCGGCGCCGATCTGCTCGACCACGTAGTCGGCCGACAGCAGGCCGTCGCGCCAGGCGCCGGAGCCGTGCCAGCTGCGCGCCTCGGATCCACGGCGCCAGTCGGCCAGCTCGGCGAAGTACCCGGCACGGTCCTCCGGCTGCCTGGCGGCCACGAGCGGGGTGAGCGCATCGAGCACCCGTCCGACGTCCCCCACGATCGGCACGTCCACCGAGACGTTCTTGCCGATCTCGGCCGGGTCGATGTCGACGTGGATGATCCTGGCGCCGGTCGCGTAGGCGCTGACCTTGCCGGTCACGCGGTCGTCGAAGCGCATGCCGAGGGCGATCAGCAGGTCGCTCGACTGGATCGCGCGGTTCACGTGCTTCCAGCCGTGCATCCCCATGTAGCCGTAGCTCAGGGGATGCGTTTCGTCCATCGCCCCGATGCCGAGGAGCGTGTGCGTGACGGGGATCTGCGTCTTCTCGGCGAACTCGCGGAGCTGGTCCCACGCGCCGGAGAGGAGGATGCCGTGGCCGGCGAGGATGACGGGTCGCCGGGCCTCGTCGATGAGCTTCGCGGCGAGGCGAAGCTGGCGCGGGTGCCCCTCGAAGGTTGGGCGGAAGCCGGGGATCGCGGCGAGGACGGTCTCCGCGTCGGGGTGCGGGGCCTGCGTCTCCTGCTGGAGCGCATCCTTCGTGATGTCGATGTGGACGGGGCCCGGGCGCCCGGTCTGCGCGATGTGGAACGCCTCGGCGATGACGTGCGGCAGCTCGTTCGCGTCGCGCACGAGGTAGTTGTGCTTGGTCATGGGGAGCGTGATCCCCGTGATGTCGATCTCCTGGAAGGCGTCCTTGCCGAGCAGCGCGGCGGCGACGTTCCCGGTGATCGCGACCATGGGGATCGAGTCGAGCATCGCGTTGGCGATGCCGGTGACCAGGTTCGTGGCCCCCGGCCCGGAGGTGGCGAGGCACACCCCGACCCTGCCGGTGACCCGGGCGTAGCCGTCGGCCGCGTGGGCCGCCCCCTGCTCGTGTCGCACGAGGACGTGGCGCAGCTCCGGGTAGTCGCCGAGCACGTCGTAGAGGGGCAGCAGCACGCCGCCCGGGTACCCGAAGATGACGTCCACGCCCTGCCGCCGGAGCCCCTCGCACAGCACGTCGGCGCCGATGCGCGTCCGGCCGCGCGGCTTCGACTCGTGGAGCATCCCCGCGCGGGCCTCGTCGACCGCACGCGCCGCAGCGGTTCCGGCCCCAGGCAGGTGGCGGCCCGGAACGGCGGGTGCATGTGCGGCAGGCGGTGCGTCAGCGGTCGTGGCCCCGGTCGCTGCGTCGTGGCGGGCGCCGACCGCCACTCCATCCCCGGTGCCGGTCTCCGCTCCCGAAGCCGTCCCCTGGGGTGGCGCCGCGTCTCGCTTCGCACCCGCGCCCCGCGTCGCGGCCGCCCCTCGCGTCGCAGGCGCGCCGGCCCCGGCGGCCCCTCTCGTCATCGTCATCCCGGCTCTCCCCATTGCCCCCACGTTGGACACAACAAAAGGCCCTCGCCTCCCGGCGAGGGCCCCTGTCGGTTCCGGTTCGCTCCGCCTAGCGGCGCGCGCTCCGTCTCCCGTCAGGCTCCCGCCGGGAGCCGCTAATAAGGGAGAGCACCCCCTGGCCGAGGAGCCGGAGGATGCCGAGAAGCGCTACGTCGATGGAGTCGTCGGGCAGGCGGACGGGCACGCGCCGGCCATCTGCCGTGACGGCGATGGCGACGCGATCTCTGCTCGTGTCCTGGCCCAACGGGTACTCCACCCTGCGGTTGAGTTGTCAGTGTAAGTGCGGTCGCGCAATTCTGTCCACCACAGGCCCTTGCGTTCCTTGCGGACCCATTCCCGGCGGCGGTTTCCGGCGACGGCGGGCGGGTGTTGGCGGGTGTTCCGGACAGCGCGTCCCGCCCGCGGCGGTCCGGGTTGCCCGTCGCCACCGAGCGCGAGGGCGCGACTCGTCGTCCGCGCCCAGAGCGGCGAGTGGCGTTGCCGAGGAGAATGCAGGGCATGGATCGACCGCTCGGCAGGGCGAGGAGCCTCACCCTGACCTCCCTCGCGCACTTCACCAACGACGGGACCGTCTTCTTCGTGCCCGTCATCGCCGCGATCGTGGCCGCGCACCGCGGCGTCGGTCCGCTGGTCGTGACGCTGCTGTTCCTGGTGTTCTACTCGTCGTCGACGGTCCTCAGCCTCTTCGTCGGACGCCTGTCCGACCGGCTCGCGAGGCCGGGATCGCTCATCGGGCTTGGGCTGGCGATCCTCTCGGCGGGCCTGTTCGGCTTCTACCTGGCGCTGTCGTACGCGTCGGGCGCCTCACTGACTGCCGGGCTGCTCGCCTCGGCCTTTCTCACGGGTGCGGGCAGTTCGTTCTATCACCCGCTCGGAGCCTCGCTCCTGCAGGCGTCCTTCCGGGACCGGTCGATGGGCGTCGCGCTCGGCGTGAACGGCGCGCTCGGCAGCCTCGGTCGTGCGCTGTACCCGTCCCTGTACTTCGTCGCGTCGGCGGTCATCGCCGGGTACGGATCGGTCGCGGTGTTCGCGGCCTGGGGCGTCATCGCGGGAGCGCTGATCTGGATCGCGTCCCGCGAGGCGGTGGGCGTGCGCCGGGTGCCGCCACGCGTCGTCGATGCTGGCGCCTCGCCCGCCGTCAGCGCCCCCTCCGGCCCCTCTTCCGCCGACTCCGCACCCTCTGCACCCGGCTCGGCGCCGGCCGGCGGCCGCCCGCGCGCGTCCGACACCATCACCCCCGGCATCGTCGCGCTCACCGTCGTCGCCTTCCTCCGTTCGTCGGCCACCCAGGGCATCGCGTCGTGGATGCCGACCTATCTCGCCACGCAGAAGGGGTTGGGCGTCAGTGGGACCCTGGGCCTCACGGTGACGACGATGTACGCAGCGGCGATCATCGGCCAGCCGACGTTCGGCCTGCTCGTCGACCGGCTCGACAAGCGGCGCGTCCTCGCGATCAGCTCGCTCGGGGCCGCGGTCACGACTGTGGGCTACCTGCATCTGGGCAGCGGTCTTGCCGGGGTCGCCTGGCTGTTCGCGTTCGGGTTCTTCGTGTTCTCCGGGTTCCCGCTCCTGCTCTCGATGGTGGGCGACTACGTGCCACGCGGCGCGACCTCGCTCGCCAACGCGCTCGTCTGGGGCCTCGGATCGACGGCCGGCGGTGCGATCGGCCCGCTGGTGACCGGTGCGCTGATCGGCGGCCACTACGGCCGCCTCGGGTTCGCGTTCACGGTGCTCGCGGGCGCAGCCGTGGTCTCCGCGGTCGCGACGGTATTCGTGCCTCGCGCGGCGCGGCCCGCGCGGATGCGGGCGTTCGGCGGCTGACGAAGACAGAAGACACCGGCAACCCGAGCCGAGACCGCCCCCCGTCTCCTGCGCGGTCCTCTGCTACGCTCATGGACACGTCCTCACCCCGCACGAGATGATTCCGATGGCCGACACGCCCCGTCACGACGGCGCCCCGCCGCGCCCCCGAACCCTGGTCGAGAAGATCTGGGCCCAGCACGTGGTCCTCGAGGAGGAGGGAGCGCCGGCCATCCTCGCCATCGACCTCCACCTGGTGCACGAGGTGACGAGCCCGCAGGCGTTCACCGGGCTCCGCGAGCGAGGGCTGGGCGTCCGCCATCCGGAGCGGACGGTCGCGACCGAGGACCACTCGATCCCGACCCTCCCCCGCGGTCGGGGCCTCCCGATCGTCGACAGCCAGGCGGCCTTCCAGGTGGCCCAGCTCGAGCGGAACTGCGCGGAGTTCGGGATTCCGCTTCATGGAATGGACTCCCAGACGCGCGGGATCGTCCACGTCATCGGCCCGGAGCTCGGACTGAGCCAGCCGGGGATGACGATCGTGTGCGGCGACTCGCACACGGCGACGCACGGGGCGATGGGTGCGCTCGCGTTCGGGATCGGGACGAGCGAGGTCGAGATGGTCCTCGCGACGCAGACGCTCCTGCAGCGCCGGCCGAAGACGTACGAGGTGCGCGTCGACGGACGGCTCGCGCCGGGCGTCACGGCCAAGGACATCATCCTCGCCCTGATCGCCAGGATCGGGATCGGCGGCGGCACCGGGCACGTGTTCGAGTACACGGGCGACGCGATCCGCGCGCTCGGCATGGAGCAGCGGATGACGATCTGCAACATGTCGATCGAGGGCGGTGCGCGTGCGGGCCTCGTCGCGCCGGACGACACGACGTTCGAGTACCTGCACGGCCGGCGGCACGCGCCGCAGGGCGCCGCCTGGGACGCCGCGGTCGAGCGGTGGCGGCGGCTGCCGTCGGACGAGGGCGCGACCTACGACCGGTCGGTGACGCTGGACGCGTCGTCGCTCGAGCCGATGGTCACCTACGGCACGAACCCCGGCATGGGCGTGTCCGTCGGCGGGCGCATCCCGCGGCCCGAGGATGCCGCCGACGATGCCGGCCGTCGCGCGGTCGAGCAGGCGCTGGCGTACATGGACCTCGCGCCGGGCGAGCCGATCGCGGGCCGGAAGGTCGACGTCGTCTTCATCGGGTCGTGCACGAACAGCCGGATCGGTGACCTGCGCCAGGCGGCACAGCTGCTGCGTGGGCGACGCGTCGCGGACGGGACCCGGGTGCTGGTCGTGCCGGGATCGCAGCAGGTCAAGGCGCAGGCCGAGCGCGAGGGGCTCGACGAGGTCTTCCGCGCGGCCGGCGCGGAGTGGCGCGAGTCCGGCTGCTCGATGTGCATCGCGATGAACGGCGACCAGCTCGAGCCCGGGCAGTATGCGATCAGCACGAGCAACCGGAACTTCGAGGGCCGGCAGGGGGCGGGTGGACGCACGTTCCTCGCCTCGCCGCTCACCGCCGCCGCGAGCGCGATCGCGGGCGTCGTGGCAGATCCGAGACCGCTCGTGGATCGCACGGCCGTCGTGGTGGAGGGCCGCTGATGTCACGGCCCGCCCCCGCCGCACGCTCCGCCACGGTCGCACGCGCCGACACGGCCGCACGCGCCGACGCGGCCGACTCGACCACCCCGGAGGGCCGCTGACGTGCCCGAGCCTGTCACCGCGTTCCGCAGCCGGGCCATCCCGCTGCCGAACGAGAATGTCGACACCGACCAGATCATCCCGGCGCGTTACCTGAAGACGACCGAGAAGTCCGGCCTCGCCGATGGCCTGTTCTCGAACTGGCGGTACGCCGCGGATGGGACGGCGCGCCCCGACTTCGTGCTGAACCGGCCCGAGATGCAGGGCCGCGCCGTCCTCCTGGCCGGCGCGAACTTCGGGGCCGGCTCGTCACGGGAACACGCGCCCTGGGCCCTCCTCTCGTGGGGCATCCGGGCCGTGATCTCGACCGGCTTCGCGGACATCTTCCGGGCCAATGCGCTGAAGAATGGGCTGCTGCCGGTCGCCGTGTCGCCGGAGCGGCACACCGCGTTGTTCGACCTCGTCGCGGCCGACCCGGACGTCGAATTCGCCGTCGACCTCTCGACGCAGACGGTGGGCGTCCGGCCGGCGCATCCCGACGCGCCCGCGGTCGCGAAAGCCATGGCCGTCGTCGGCGACTCGTTCGCGTTCGAGATCGACCCGTTCGCCCGGCGGATGCTCCTCGATGGCACCGACGAGATCGGCTACGTGCTCGCGCGGCTGCCGTCGATCGAGGCCTGGGAGGCCGCCAGCCC
>JAJYGH010000061.1:0-26581 GCA_021785175.1 Chloroflexota bacterium
AGGTCATCGGCCGCGATCCCGAAAAGCCGCCGGACCAGGGTCTGAGCCATGGGTGTGCAGCCGGTGGCCGCGTCGAGCAGCCGCTCCGCGGGGATCTCGATCAACTCGGTCGGCCCGGAGGAGCGGGCGGTGGTGAGCGCGGCCGGATCTTCCCGGAGGATCGACCAGCCGAGCATGTCGCCCGGTCCGAGGGTCATGACCAGCACCGGCCGCCCCTCGTGCTCCATGTAGAGTGCGATCCGGCCCGACACGACCAGGGCGATGTCGGTGACTCGCTCGCCGCGCACCGCCAGCACCTCGCGGTCCACGAGCCGTCGGTAGCGGGCGGCCGACACGAGCCCAGCCAGGTCTGGCTCGGGCTGGCCGGCGAAGAGATGAAACCTCTGCAGGTCGGCGGCAGAGACCGGTCCATCTGCCATCATCGTCTCCTCGTGCTGACGGGCAGCGCCCGCCGATGTGCCCGTGCGTGGCTCACTCAGAACAGACCGACGATCTCGCCGGCCTCGTCGATGTCGATGTTCTCGCCCGCTGGATGCGACGGCAGACCGGGCATCGTCCGCATCTCGCCGAGGAGCGGCGTGACGAAGCCTGCCCCCGCCGACAGCCGCACGTCCCGGATCGGGACGCGGAATCCCCTCGGCCGGCCCTTCCTGCCAGGGTCGTGGCTGATCGAGAGGTGCGTCTTGGCCATGCAGACCGGCAGGTTCCCGAACCCCATCGACTGGTACGTGTCGAGCGCGCGCGTCGCCGCCGGCAGTTCGTCGACGCCCGACGCGCCGTAGACACGGACCGCGATGGTCTCGATCTTCTCCCGGAGCGGGAGGTCGTCCGGGTACAGGAAGTGGAAGCCCGGGGCGCCTTCGCTCGTTGCGTCCCACACCGCGGCGGCCAGGCTTTCGGCGCCCGCCCCGCCCAGCTCGAAGTGGTGGCTCACGATCGCGTCCCGCGCGCCCGCCGCAAGCGCCGCCTCGCGGATCGCCTCGACCTCCGCCGGCGTGTCGGTGGGGAAGCTGTTGATCGCGACGACCACGGGGACGTCGTACAGGCGGACCACGTCAACCTGCGCCGCGAGGTTCTCGGCGCCTCGCCGGACGCCCTCGACGTTCTCCTCGACGAGCGCCGGGTCGAGCGGCTTGCCCGCCACGACACGTCCGACGCCGCCGTGCATCTTCAGCGCGCGCACCGTGGTCACGAGGACGGCCGCGTCGGGCCGCAGCCCCGACGCCCGGCACTTGATGTCGAAGAACTTCTCGGCGCCCAGGTCCGCGCCGAAGCCCGCTTCCGTGCACACGACGTCGGACGTCGCCAGCGCGAGGCGGTCGGCGAGCACGCTGGAGTTGCCGTGCGCGATGTTCGCGAACGGCCCGCAGTGCACGAACGCGGGGCCGCCCTCGAGCGTCTGCAGCAGGTTCGGCTTGATCGCGTCCCGGAGCAGCACGGTCATCGCGCCTGCCACGTGCAGGTCCTCGGCGGTGACGGGCCCGCCGCTGCGGGTCGTCGCGAGGACGACCCGCCCGAGCCGGCGGCGCAGGTCGCGCAGGTCGGTCGCGAGCGCGAGGACGGCCATGACCTCGGATGCCACGGTGATCTGCCACTCGGCCTCGCGCGGGTATCCGTTCTCGCGACCGCCGAGCCCGATGACGGTGCGCCGGATTGCCCGATCGGAGATGTCGACGACGCGGGGCCACAGCACGCCGAGCGGGTCGATGTCGAGCGGGTTGCCATGGGTCAGTGAGTTGTCGAGGAAGGCCGCGGCGAGGTTGTGCGCCGCACCCACCGCGTGGTTGTCGCCGGTGAGGTGAAGGTTGAAGTCCTCCATCGGGATGACCTGGCTGTAGCCACCGCCCGCGGCGCCCCCCTTGATCCCGAACACGGGCCCGAGCGACGGCTGGCGGATACACACGGCTGCCCGGCGGCCGATCCGGTTGAGCCCCTGGACGAGCCCGATCGTCGTGGTCGTCTTGCCTTCACCCAGCGGCGTCGGCGTGATCGCAGTGACGACAACGTACCGACCGCGGTGGCCTCGGTGGCGCGCCTCCGTCTCCAGCCGGTCGATCGCCTCGAGGCGCACCTTCGCCTTGGCCGGGCCGTACAGCTCGACCTCGTCGTCGTGCAGGCCAAGCTCCCGCGCGACGTCGAGGATCGGACGCGGGCGGACGGACCTGGCGATCTCGAGGCTCGACTGCATGCGCTCCTCCTGGGCTACCGGGTGATCGCAGCCGCCCCCGCCGTACCCGACCACTGCTGGCTCCACTCTAGCCCGGGCGCAGGGTGCCGGCAGCCGCCGCCCTGGCCGGGAACCTCGCCGCGCCGAGCGCCTCCCAGGGACCGCCAACGACTCCCCGCGCCGGAGCCCGTGCCGCGGAGCGCGCGCGGCAGTCAGCCGACGGTCGCGCGCGCCGTCGCGCCTGCCTCGCCGGGCGGCTGGACGAGGAAGATCCACACGTCCCAGATCTGGTGGCTCACGATGAGCGCGCCAAGCGGGATCCCGGCCGCGTACAGCGCCGACCAGTGCGCGCCCGCGACCGCGGCCGCGCCCATCAGCGTGAAGTTGCCGGTGATGGCGTGGACGCCGCCGTAGGCCGCCGTCGCCAGCGCCGCGCCCCGCCACCGCCCGTACCGCAGCGCGAGCCCCTCCTGGACGAACCCGCGCCAGAACAGCTCCTCGGCCGGGCCGATGACGGCAACGAGCCGCAGCGCGATCTCTCCTCGCGGCCGGAGCCCGCGAAGGGCGTAGATCTCGGCGATGTCGGATGCGCCGGACGGCACGTAGCGCCGGGCGAAGGTGTCGCCGACGCGGAAGGTCTCGTACAGCGTGGCGGCGGACGCGGCGCCCAGCACGGCGTGCAGCGGGCCGACCCGCGTGTGCCGCAGCGCCGGACGCGCGACGACCGCATACGTGCCCAGCGCGAGACCGGTGATCGTCATGCGCTGCCAGAAGCGGTCGCGCGGGCCGCGGAACGCGGCCGCGAATGCTGCCTGGGCGGCGCCGAGGCCGAACCCGACGGCGAGTGGACCCGGGCGGCCCGCTCTCCGCATCGCGGCGGCAGCCTTTGCCGCGCGTGCCATCGTCATCGCCTTCCCGGCGCTCGCGACGTCCCCGCCTTTCGGGCTGTCCGCCGCCGCCTGCTGGTCGCCGGCCGCCCGTCCGGCGTCGCCGCGGTGGTCCCCCTCGTCGCGGGCGCTGGCGGGCTCGCGGGCTCCGCGCCGGGCCCCCACGGCGCGCGCGATCCATGACGACCCGGACTGGCGGAGCCTGCCCTCGGCATCGGACGCCGCGGCAGCGATGGCCGCCCGGTCCGCGACGCTCGCGGCCCGCTTCGCCAGCGCCTCGGCCTCCACGACCGCCTCGCGCAGCTGCTCCGACAGCTCGGCGGCGCGCCGGAAGGCTCGCTCGCGCGCCGCCAGCCTCGCTCCCTCGAGCCGCGGAGCGAGCCGTTCGCCCCGCCCCCTCGCCGCGTGCCTCGCCTCGTCGACCAGGGGTGTCAGCCGTGCCGCGCCTTCCCGCACGGCCTGCCTGGCTTCCTCGACGAGCGGCGCCACGTGCGCCTCTCCCTCGGACAGCGCGCCACGGGCCTCGGCCACGAGCGGCGTCAGCCGCCGGCGCATCGCCTCGGCCTCGCGCCGCAGGCGCTCCGCATCGGTCGCGAGCGAGTGCGCCGCTCGCGACGCTTCCCGCGCCGTCCTCGACGCCTCGCGCGCGACCCGCCGCGACTCGCGCCGTTCGAACATCCGCCGCGCGATGGCGGTGCCGCGTCCCATCGTCCGGCCCATCGTCGAACCTCCCCCGTCTGTCGGTGTCTGTCAGCGCAGGTACGTGCTGATCGCGACCCCGAGCACGAGCAGCGCGCCGAAGGCGAAGTGCAGGCGCGCCGTCTGCAGGTCGATCATCGCGATCGCGCGGGCCTGACCCGTCGCACCCAACTCCGCCGACCGCAGCACCTGCGCGAGGAACGGGAGCGAGAGGATCGCGAGCAGCGCCCCGATCGGCACGAGCCGTAGCGCGACGGCGATCGCGAGCGTCATGTACGCACCGAGGATCAGGCCGAGGTACGCGTAGTGGGCCATCTCCTTCCCGACCCTGGCCGACAGCGTCACGATTCCCGCCCGCGTGTCCTCGCTGATGTCCCGCCACTCGTTGCCATGGAGGATGGCAGCGACGAGGCAGCCGACGGGGATCGAGAGGACGAGCGCGTTGATCGACCAGGCCCCCGAGCTCGCGAAGTAGCCGCCGACCGTCATGATCGGCCCCATCAGGAGGAACACGAGGGGCACGCCGAGGGCCCGGTACTTGTACTGGAACGGCGGCGCGGTGTAGAAGTAGCCGGCCCCGAGACCGAGCACGCCGAGCACGAGGATCGGCAGCCCGCGTGCCGCGATGAGCCCGAGCCCCAGCAGGGACGCGACCGCGAAGCAGGCGATCGCGAGCGCGTAGGCGCCGCGCTCCGTGATGCGTCCCTTGACGATCGCGTGGCTGGCCCTCGGCGACGTGATCGTGTCGATGCCCTGCCGCACGTCGTAGATCTCATTGACGATGTTCGTGCCGGAGTGCAGCAGCATCCCGGCGGCGAGCGCCATGAGCAACAGCAGCGGGTCGAACCGATGGTCCGCGAACGCGAGGGCGCCGCCCGCGGCGACGGGTACCGCCGATGCGGTGTAGGCAAACGGCCGGACGATCTCCCATGTCGCACCTGCCCGGCGCCACAGCCACGGTCCCAGGCCCAGCCGCCGATCGTCGGCGAGGCGGCCGCGGCCTCGCGTCACGCCCGACAGACCCCGGGCCAGGACGGAGGCAGGGCCGGCCTCAGCAGGCGTTCCTCCGGCGGCCGCCCCCCTGACCTCGCCGGCTGCCGCGGCCACTCCGACCGGCGCCGCCGCCGCGGCGCGCTCCGGCGCGGGGACGGGCTCGGGCAGGGTCGCATAGATGCCCGCCGCCGCGACGAGCTCCATCACCTGCCGGTCCTCCTGCACCACGGGCTGGAGGAGCGGCAGGTCGAGGCCCGCCTCGGCATGGAACGCCATCGCCTTCGCGGCCACGTCCTCACGGGTCCCGCACAGCATGAACGCGTCGAGCAGTTCGTCCGGGATGAGATTCGCCGCCTGGTGATAGTCCTCCGCACGCCACGCGGCCGCGACGCGGTCGCGGAGCTCGCGCTCGAAACCGGCGCGCGCGAGCGAGACGTCACTCAGCACCGACAGCATGTAGATGACGAAGGGCTCGCGCTTCGCCCGGTTCAGGGCCTCGCGACGCGTCCGGTCGACGAGCGACAGCAGATAGCCTGCAGACTCGATCGTCTCGGGGTCGCGGCCGGCCTCGCGCGCGGCGGCGTCGAGGCGCGACAGGATGCCGGCGAGCGACGGGATCGACTCGGCGGGGCGCGCGAGATACCCGTCCGCCTTGCGGCCGGCCAGCGCGACGAACTCCTTCCGGTACGCGGCGATCACGAGCGGGATCCGGTGCGGCGGCTCGAACATCGGCTGGATGGGCGGCAGGCCGGGCGTCGCCGAGGGCAGCCGCTCGCCCGCCCACAGCGTCCGGAGTTGGTCCATCGCCGAGCTCACCCGGGCCACCGCGTCGGATGGGTCGTACGGCAGCCCCATCTGCTTCAGGCGCAGCGGGAGGCCGGTGCCCAGTCCCATGACGATCCGGCCGGGCGCCATCTCGTCGAGCGCCGAGCCCGTCATGGCCAGGGCGACGGGGTGACGCGTGTACGGGTTGACCGCACCGAGCGCGATGCGGAACCCGTCGGGCGTCTCGTCGGCGCCGAGGTCGGAGGCGATCGCGCTCGCGTAGGTGACGGCGTCGCGCTCGAAGTAGCTGTCGTGAATCCAGACGGAGTCGAGCCCGGCCGTGCGGGCCCTGGCGCTCCACGACACGACCTCGTCCACCTCGCCGCGCGCGGCGAGCCCGAGGCCGACGGGACGCGCGAGACGATCCATGGGCTGTCCCTCGGTCGGCCGGGAGGCCGGTCGGCTCCCGTTCCCGGGAATCCTACCGCGGCGATCCCGCACCCCCGTCCTGGATCGACGTTTCCGGGGCAGCGCCGCGCCCGCGGGGCGCGTCCTCGTGTCCGCGGCGTTCCCGGATGTGCCGCTTCCCGTCCCCGCGTCCCCGGTCCGCGCGGCGTCGTCGCGAAGTGCTACCGTCTCGCCGTGACTGGAGTCGCGGAGCGCCACGACCGCGGGGTCATCGCGGCTCTCTCGCTGGCCCTTCTCGCCCGCGCGGTCCTCGGGTTCGCCGACAGTGTCGCGATCACGCGGGGCACTGTCCTCGATCTTCGCGTCGCCGACGTCGTCGCCGTCGCCCCGGCGTCGCCGCTGTGGCCCGCGCTTCTCGCCGCGCTCGCCCTGATCGCCGCGGCGGGGATCGCCGTCCGCACGCTCGTCGGCTGGGTCGTCGCCGTCGCCGCGTGCGTCGGGTACCTCATCACCGGCATCGCCGACATCGGCGCGCTGCGGCCGGGTGCGCCGCTCGGCGACCCCGGCTTCTGGCTGTTCTTCGGCGCCAACCTCATCGTGCCCGGCGTCGTGTTCGGGGTGCTCGTCGGCCTTCGGTCGTGGTTCATGCCGGTCCGCGCCGCGCTGCCGGGTCGCTCCCGCCTCCCGGCCCGGCTGCCCCGGCGTGGCGGAGGAAGCGGCCGGTGAGCGTGCGCGGGGCAGGCGCTGAACGGGGCCCGGCGGGGCCGGTGGCGGTGCAGGCAGCCGGCGTCAAGCGGTGCAAGGAGGGACTCGTGACACGCGCAGGGAGCGGCCGGTGAGCGGCCGCGGATCGTCCGGACTGCGTCCCGCGGAAGAGGCCGATGCGGCCGCGATCGCCGGGCTGCTGACCGCCGAGGGCTACCCGGCAGGTCCGTCCGATATCGCGCGGCGGCTTGCCGCGTTCGGCGACGGGCTGTCCGGCGTGTTCGTCGCGACCGCATCCGACGAGGTCGTCGGGTTCGTCGCCGTCCACGTCATGCCGCGGTTCGAGCACGGCGATCGGATCGCGCGCGTGCTGGCGCTCGTCGTCGACGAGGACGCGCGCGAGCGCGGTTTCGGGCGGGAGCTGATGGGCGCAGCGGAGGCCCATGCGCGCGACAGGGGCTGCGCGTTCATCGAGGTCACGGCGGGGCGGCATCGGCCGGGTGCGCTGCAGCTCTACGAATCGGCCGGCTACGAGGCCGGCGTGGTCGCCTACCTGAGGAAGCGGCTCTAGGACCTCCCGGCCCGGTGCGCGCCCGGCTCGCGCCGCGCTCCTCCGCGAATTTCGGCGTCGTTCCGTGGCGAAACCTTCACCTCGCTCCGGGCGTGATTGCAACACTCCGCCGGCAGACTCGGACGCAGCTGTTGGAGGAGGTGGGGTTTGGCGCGCTCGCGACGAGGCACTCGATCGTTCGATCCCGACGCTCGTCGCCCAGCCGGCCCATCCCTCGTCGCCGGTCAGCCCGACGGCGCATCCGCGCGCGCGCCCGGTCCTGCCCAGCAGCCCGTCTCGCCATCGCGGCCGCCGCTGACGCGTTCACGCGGCGACGCCGACGCGGCCCGCGCCTCGGGCCAGCGATGGGTACCCGCGCTCGCGCTCCTGCCTCTGCGCATCTTCGTGGGCTTCACGTTCCTGTTCGCCGGCGTCGACAAGCTCGCGCTCGATCACTCGTTCCTCGACCTGGCAGCGGCGACGAGCATCCTCGCGCAGCTGCACGGCTACGCGCACGCATCCCCGCTGGCGCCCCTCATCACCGCGGTCGCGATCCCCAACGCGTGGCTGATGGGCGTCACGATCGCGCTTGCCGAGATCGCGGTCGGCCTCGGCGTTCTGACCGGGCTCGCGTTCCGGCTGTCTGCCGCGGGTGGGGCGGCCCTCTCGTTCCTGTTCTTCCTCACGGCGTCCTGGAACGTGCACCCGTACTACTTCGGGCAGGACCTGCCGTACATGATGGGGTTCGTGACGCTCGCGGCGGCGGGCCATGGTGACCTGTACGTGCTCGGGCCGTGGCTCGAGCGCCGGCTGGGCGTGGCGACGATGACCCCGCCGCGGCGCGGCCGGGCGGCGCCCGTCCCGGCCCCCATGTCGCCGGAGCGACGCCTCCTCCTGCATGCCGCGGTGGTCGGAGCGGCAGCCATCGCGATCGCGACCGTCGTCCGGCCCCTGCGTGACCTGCTCGCCGGCGACGACGGGTCGACGACCGGCGCGCTGGTTGGCCGGCTGGCGGCGTCCGCGTCAGCCCCGGGCCCGGGGGCGCCGGCAGGCACGGCCGGAGGCTCGGGCGCTGCGACCTCGCCGGCGACCGGCGCGTCGGCAGGAGGCGGATCGTCGGCGCTCGCCATCGCCACCACGGCACAGGTCGCGCAGGCAGGTGCGTACGGGTTCCAGATCCCCGTCCAGATCGGGAACGCGTCGCCCGGCGACCCGGGGATCGTGGTCTCGCTGGGGAGCGGGAAGTTCGCCGCGTTCGACGCCATCTGCACACATGCCGGCTGCACCGTCGGCTACGACCCTTCGGCCGGCTACCTGATCTGCCCGTGCCATGGCGCCACGTACGACCCACGCCACAACGCCCAGCCCGTGGCGGGCCCGACGAACACGCCGCTCACCGAGCTGCCGATCGCGATCTCGAACGGGGAGATCACGCTCCGCGCGTAGTCTGGGCGCATGTCCCCCATCTCGATTCGGCTCCGCGGTGCGGGCAGCGGCCTCCTGGCCCTCCCGTGGCTGGCGCCGCTGCGGGAGTGGCCGGATGCCGGGGTGACGTTCCGGGAGATGCCCGTCGGGGCGAGCCGGCACGTCGTGCGCTTCGTCGAGGCCGACGCGACGGTCTACGCGCTGAAGGAGCTCCCCGTCGAGTCGGCCAGCCGTGAGTACCGCATCCTCGGTGAGCTCGCCCGGCGCGAGTTCCCCTCGGTCCGTCCGGTCGGGCTCGTCGAACGCGGCGACGAGGACCCCGCGATCCTCGTCACGGAGTACCTGTCGGGCTCCTTCCAGTTCCGCCGGCTGTTCCAGCGACTGCCACCCGGCGCCCGCAAGCACCGCGACCGGCTGCTCGACGCAATGGCGTGGCTGATGGTCGATCTTCACCGGAACGGCGTGTACTGGGGCGACTGCTCGCTGGCCAACACGCTGTTCCGTCGCGACGGCCAGTCGCTGCAGGCGTTCCTCGTCGACGCCGAGACGAGCGAGTCGCACCCGAGGCTGAGCGACGGACAGCGTGCCCAGGACCTGGACGTCCTCGTCGAGAACGTGACCGGCGACCTGCTCGACATCGACGCCCAGCTCGGGCGCGAGGACATGCTCGAGGAGGATCTCGAGTCGGCAGAACGCGTGGCGCAGCGCTACGGCGCGCTGTGGGATGAGCTGCATCGCGAGGAGCCGGTCGGGCCTCAGGACCTGTACCGGGTTGGGGCGCGCGTGCGGCGCCTCAACGAGCTCGGGTTCGCGGTGGACGAGCTGGCGTTCGTGCCGGAGGATGAGACGGCGGCCGGTTCCGGCGCGCCGCCCGGCTCGGCCGGCCGGGCCGGCGGCGACCTGCGCTTGCGGGTGACGGTCGCGGGCCGGCGCTTCCATGCGGCGGAGCTCCGCCGGCTGACGGGGCTGGACGTCGGCGAGGGCCAGGCGACGATCCTGCTGAACGACCTGCGGGCCTACCGCGGACTGCTCGAGCTCCGCGAGCACGCGGTGCTCGACGAGGCGGAGGCGGCCGACCGGTGGGTCCGGGAGATGCTTCGGCCGATGCTCGCCCGGCTCGCCACGCTCGCGCTGCCATCGGCCGACCTGGTGCAGGCGTACTGCGACCTGCTGGAGGTGCGCTGGCTCCTGTCCGAGGAGGTCGGCCAGGACGTGGGCGACGACGTGGCGATCGACGTGCTTCGCATGCGCGCCGCCCCGCCCGATTCGGCCGCCCGGATGCTCGGCGTCGAGGAGCCGACCGCCATGTACACGGTCGGCGATCTGGCGGGGGGTCGCGCGACGCCGGAGCCGGAATGGCGGGACGCGGCCGAAGCCACGCTCGACGGATGACGCCGGGCTGCCGACGCTCGCCCGGCGCGTGCGCGCGGCGCCCTCCCCATCAGCACGTGGTATGCGCGCCGCACGAGGCGGCGCCATGTGCCGTTCCCGGCCGAGGGCGGCGGCATCGTAGGTCGTCGCGGATCCACGTCTTGATCTCCGCGGCCGTCGGGCGGTCCCATGCCCGCGATGGTGCCGGGCGCGACCCTGCCGATGATGGAGCCCCTCGACCGAGGGGCTGGTCTGCGCGCCATTGCGGCATGGTCTAGGCTCGATGCAGATGCCCCAGCCCACGTTCCACGGTGACCCCTACCGCGTCCTCGGCCTGCCCCCGGATGCCAGCGACAGCGCGATCAAGCGCCGGTGGCGGGAGCTTGCGCGGGCGCACCACCCCGATCGTGCAGTGGACCCCGCGGAGGCCGCGCGGCTGACGAAGCAGATGGCGCGCATCAACGCGGCGTACGACGTGCTGCGCGATCCCGAGCGCCGGAGCCGCATCGACGCCCGACGCCGCCGATCGGCGGAGGCGGCGTCCGGGTTCTCGGCGAGGTGGGCCGCGGCAGACGGAGACGAGCGGCCGGCCGGCGCGCCGCCGCCGCGACCGACGCGTCCCGTGACCGCGCGCTTCGACACGTCCCACGTGCTCCACCACCGGAACGCGGCCCTGCGCCGCTCGCCGCTCGACGGGCTCCCCCCGCTGCCGCGGGCCCGCGTCGAGCAGGAGCCGCTGCGAGCGAGCGACCCGTGCGGGCCGATCCTCCGGCGGAGCCGGACCGCACGCCCGCCGCGACTGCCGTCCCTCGAGGAGGCGCGGCGGACCGAGCTGGCCTTCGGGAAGTTCCGGGGCCGGACGCTCGGTGAGGTCGAGCGGATCGAGCCGACCTACATCGACTGGATTGCGCGGACGATCACGCGCGACCATGATCTCGTGGTCCGGGCGCGAGTCATCCGCGCTGACATGGACGCGCGAGGGATCCAGCGGCGCGTGCGGCCGGCGACGCCGGGGTTCGGGGAGCGGCGGGAAGCCTGAGTCGGCGGCAGGGCGCGCGGTCGGCGGCGGGGCGTGCGGCAGTCTGTCCACCGGGGCCTGCGTGGGCCCGACGAGCAGCGGCGGAAGCGCGGCGGTGGGCCGGGCATGCGCGGCGCGGTGCCGCGGGGTGCGTGCTGGAGGTACTGGCGGCCGCCGGCCCGTCCGGGCCGGCCCGTTCGGCCGGAGATGCCTGTCACTCGACCCGTTGCCGCACGCCGCGCGCCCTCTGCCACGGTGGAGTCCACCGTCCCTGAAAGCGAGAACAGCGAGGTCGCGCGGCCCGGTCGTCGACGCCTCGGGATTCTCCGGCCCTCGAGTCGGCGGCCAGGTCGATCGTGCCGGGACGGTGTCCGCCGGGCCATGGGACAGGGGTACCGACGCGCGGCGGCGAAGGTTGCGTGCGTCCGCGCACCGGCATGGCCCGGCTGCGCGAGGAAGCTCCCGGATTCGCCATGGCCGCGCGAGCCCACGTGGGTCGGGCCCCGACGGCGCAGTCGAGCCCCCGGTGCGGCCCGGCTACGGTCCTGGGCTGGCCGCCGCGGACGCCATCCTGGAAACCACCGGCACCGGCGTGCCCTGGACCGTGTCGAACGCGGCCACCGCCGCATCGATCTGCGACTCGCTCGCGCTGACGCCCGTCACCGCGTCGTACACGCCGGGCGAGCCCTCCGGCCACACGAAGATCATCTCGGCCCCGGCCTGCACGGAGACGTCGATCCGGATTCCCGAGCGGCCAGAGATCGTCGCCCGCCGCGCGACGATGCCGCTCGCATCCTGCGTCCCGCCCGCGCCGTTCGCCTGCGCGTCGGCCAGCTGGTCGAGCGTCATGCCGGGCGCCCGGTACACGACCAGGCCCAGGCCCGCCGCCTTGTTCTTCGGATCAGGCAGCGCGCCGCCGGCGAACTGGAGCTCGTGGATCCCGACCTTCGCGAGCGACCCGAGCGTCCTCGCGGAGCAGTATCGGCCGCTGCGGACCTGCTGCAGCGGCTGGGACCCGACCTGCTTCGGCAGCAACTGCTCGAGGGTGGGGTAGAAGCCGGCGTAGCTCTGCTCGTCGGCGCCGTTGCACGCCGTCGACGGGTTCGGGCTCGCGCCGGCGGAGCATCCGGCGAGCGCGGTCGCGGCGACGAGGAAGGCCGCGCACAGGGCGGTCGCGCGGCGCGGGAAGCGGGGCACGGGCGGATTGTCGCATCGGCTCGCCCGGCGCGCTCCGCGGGACCCGGCGGTGGCCCGGACGACATCGATCCGTCACGCCAGAGGCCCGTCCCGACCGGGAGGCAGCCCCGCCACCCCGTGCTACAGTCGCCGCCATGGACGGGGCGTGGCGATCCGCCCGGGATCTCTGGCAGCGCGAGCGGCTCGATCCGGCACTCGAGCGAGCACCGGCCCGCCGTGCACATTTCCGGACCCTCGGCGACATCGAGATCGCCGACACGTACACCCCGCTCGACCTCGACGGGCGCGATCTGCTCGACACCGTGGGGCTGCCGGGGCAGCCGCCGTTCACGCGCGGCATCCATGCGACGGGGTACCGCGGGCGCCCGTGGACGATGCGGATGTTCGCGGGCTTCGGGTCGGCCGAGGACACGAACGCGCGGTTCCACCGGCTGCTCGATGCCGGGCAGACCGGTCTGTCGATCGCCTACGACATGCCGACGCTGTACGGCTACGACACCGACGATCCGCAGGCCGAGGGCGAGTTCGGGACGTGCGGCGTCGCCGTCAGCTCGCTCGCCGACATGGAAGTCCTGCTCGACGGCATCCCGCTCGACCACATCTCGACGTCGATGACCATCAACTCGCCGGCCGCGCCGATCTGGGCGATCTACATCGCCGCGGCCGAGAAGCGCGGCTACCCGCGCGGGATCCTCCGAGGCACGACGCAGAACGACATCCTGAAGGAGTACATCGCCCAGAAGGAGTTCCTGTTCCCGGTCGAGCCCTCGATGCGCCTCGTCACGGACACGATCGAGTTCGGGACGCGCGAGCTGCCCGAGTGGAACACGATCTCGATCAGCGGCTACCACATCCGCGAGGCTGGATCCACCGCGGTGCAGGAACTCGCGTTCACGCTCGCGGACGGCGTGGCGTACGTCGAGCATGCGCTGGCGCGTGGCCTCCCGATCGACTCGTTCGCGCCCAGGCTCAGCTTCTTCTTCAACGCGCACTCGGACTTCTTCGAGGAGATCGCGAAGTACCGCGCGGCCCGCCGGGTCTGGTACCGCCTGACCGCCGAGCGCTGGCACGCGCAGGAGGAGCGGTCGACGTGGATGCGGTTTCACGCGCAGACCGCCGGCGTCTCGCTCACTGCGCAGCAGCCGCTCAACAACCTCACGCGCGTGGCCGTCCAGGCGCTCGCCGCGGTCCTCGGCGGCGCGCAGTCGCTCCACACCGACGCGTACGACGAGGCGTGGGCGGTGCCGTCGGCCGACGCGGCGCTGCTCGCGCTCCGCCAGCAGCAGGTCATCGCGGCCGAGACCGGCGTCGCGAGCACCGTGGATCCGCTCGGCGGATCCTGGTACGTGGAATGGCTGACCGACGAGGTCGAGCGGCAGGTGTGGCGGTACCTCGACGAGATCGACGCGATGGGCGGCATGCCGGCCGCGATCGCGGCCGGGTTCCCTCAGCGCGAGATCGCCGATGCCGCGTACCGCTACCAGCGGGAGTTCGACGCGGGGGCGCGCGAGGTCATCGGGGTCAACGCGCACGCGGACCCCGACGAGGAGCTCGCCATCCCCCTGCTCGAGGTGACCGAGGAGAGCCGGCAGCGACACCTGGCGCGACTCGCGCGGGTGCGGCGGGAGCGCGACCCGGAGGCGGTCGAGTCGGCGCTGGCGCGGCTCCGGGATGTCGCGGGCCGGCCGGGGTCGACCGAGGCGAACGTCATGCCGGCGCTCGTCGAGTGCGCACGCGCCTACGCGACGCTGGGCGAGATGTGCGGCGTGTTCCGCGAGTGCTTCGGGGAGCACCGCGAGCACGCGGTGGTCTAGGCGAGCGTGCGGCGTCCGACGACGGCGCGCTGGTGCGAACGGGCGAGGAGGATCGGGTGGCCGAGGGCGGGCAGCTGCAGGCGCGGATCGAGCAGGTCGCGGCGACGATCGAGGGATTGGAGCGGCGCGTCGACGAGGACGGCATCCACTACGCGATCGACGGCGTCGCCTTCGCGGTCGTCTGGGGCGGCCACGCCTCGTTCCGGCTGCGGCCTGACATTGCCGATGCCGCGCTGAAGACGCCCGACGTGCACGCGGGCAGCCAGGGCCCGGGATGGGTCGAGCTCGCGGCACCGGAGCCCGGCCAGTTCGCGCTGGACCGGGCGTCCAGCTGGTTCGCGGCGAGTGCACGCTACGCGAGCGAGTCGCCGAGGCGACGCGCCCACTGAGGTCGCCGCCTCGCAGGGGGCGTACCGAGGAGGCGCGCCACGGGTACCGAGGCCGCGGCGCATCGAGCGCGGCGGTCAGATCGGACGTCAGGACCGGCGGCGGGAGGGGCCGGCGGCCGGGAAGGGGTCGGAGCACATGTACGTCGACGCGCTCTCGTTCCTGGAGGACGAGCGGGAGGCATGGGCCCCGTTCGAGACGCTGGCGGGGCTGTCGGACGAGGAGCTGGAACGCCCGCGGCCCGAAGACGGGCCGTCGCACGGCTGGGCCGGGCGCGACCTCATGGCCCACCTGTCGGCGTGGCAGCACGTCGCGCTCCAGGCGGCCAGGGAGCTGGCCGTCAACGACGCGAGCCCGACGATCGACCGCGTGAACGCGGACTGGGACGCGATCGGTGGCGATGAGCTCAATGCGAGGATCCTCGCCGAGTGGCGCGCCCTGCCCCTCGAGGAGGTTCGCCGGCGGTTCACGACGACGCCCGGGGAGATGCGCGGCTACCTGACCGTGGTGCCGGAGGCACGCTGGATCAAGAGCACGCACCGGCTGGACACGCTGCTGGGCTGCACGCTGGACCACTACGCCGAGCACGAGGAGGAACTGCGGGCGCTGGTTCCGGGCGCGCTGTGACGCCTGCCGAGCCGTCAGGCCACGCTCAGACGCGCGGCAGCACCTCGTGCCCGTAGAACTCGACCACGCGGCATCGTGCTCATGCCGCCATCGTCAGCGTGCCCCGCGACGCGCCGCAACCGCGTTCCGCGGCGGGAGTGACGAACTGCTTGCACGACGATGGGCAGCGCGGTCCGCCGGCCCCTCGCGGCCGGCCGGGAATCAAACAACCCGGCCCCGTGAGGGAGCCGGGTTGTCGGTCGGGCCGAGCGTCAGGAGGCCTTGGCGGCCGTGTACTGGGGCAGGTTGAACGCCTGCTCGAGCTGATCGGCAGGGCGGAACCCGACGACGCCGACGGGCGTCTCGCCGGGGCGGAAGAACGCGATCGTCGGGATGCTCATGATCCCGAACGTCTGCGAGATCATGGGGTTCGCGTCGACGTCGAGCTTCACGAAGTCGACCGAGTCGCCGTACTTCGCGGCGAGCTTCTCGATTTCCGGCGCGACGAGCTTGCAGGGCCCGCACCAGGCCGCCCAGAAGTCGACGAGCACGGGCTTGTCGTTGTTCAGCACACGCTGCTCGAAGTCCGCGTCGGTCACCGCGCTGATGTTGGCCATGAACTGATTCCTTTCCCCCCGCCTCGCGGGGCCTCCCTCGTCCGGCGTCACCGGACGCCGTGCGCCGCCCTCAGCGGGCGAATGTCTGGATGAGCCGGTATGCCTCGAGGACTCTGGGGTCCCGGAGCCGGTAGTAGACGGTGTTGCCCTGACGCCGCGTCGCGACGAGCCCGGCGCTGCGCAGGACCGCCAGGTGCTGACTCATGTTCGGCACCTGGCACCCGATCTCGTGCGAGAGCTCCGAGACCGAGCGCTCGCCCGCCGCGAGCACCTCCAGCACGCAGAGCCGTTTGGCGTCCGCCAGCGCCCGCATCACGGCGGTGTACCGCTGCAGGTCCTGGTCTGCCGGAAGCGTCGACGTCATGTGGATATGCTGTCACAACTTGCGCAATTGCGCAAGTACGGAATCCGCAGGCGCCGCCGCGATCGCTTCGGCCGGCGCCGGCCCGTCGGGCGTCCACGCCGGTACGTTTCCCGTCCTCGCGATCTGTCCGAGCAGCCGCGCTGACGGCCGTATCGTCCGTTCCTGCGTCACCCGGTCGACGCCGACCAGCCCGAACGTCATGGCATACCCGAGCGCCCACTCGAAGTTGTCGAGCAGGCTCCAGTGGATGTACCCCCGGATCGGCAGTCCCGCGTCCATCAGCCCGTGGATCGCGGTCAGCCCCCGGAGGATGAACTCCACGCGGTCCGCGTCGTTGCTCGTCGCGACCCCATGCTCCGTCACGACGATGTCCTTGCCCGGCAGCAGATCGGCGACGCGGCGGATCGTCGCGGCCACCGCCTCGGGCCGGTACTCGTACCCCATCTGCGTCGTCCGCTCGCCGCGCCTCGCGACCGCGGCGTCGACCATCCGCTGCCCGACGCGCGTCGCGATGGGGACGAATGCCGCCTCCACGAGCGGAAGCGAGACGGCGGCTCGGACCAGTGGGCCGGCGAAGCCGGGGCCCGACAGGCGGACTCGGCTGTACGTCTGCACACCCACGAAGTCGTCGGCCGTGCACGCCTCCAGGAACACGTCCTCGTTCATCCGGCGCAGGTAGTCCGCGAGCGCGCGTCCCCCGTCCCGCACGTCCCACTCCTGCAGGGAGTGCGTCGCTCCGACCCGCGCGCCGGGGCGCAGCCCATGGACGACGCCGACCGCGCGGCGGTGTGCCTCGACGAGGCCGCGGATCGCGCGCTTCCAGGAGCCCACGTCGCGGGCGCCGGGGGGGAACCCGAGCGCCCCGAGATACCCCCCGAACGCCACGACGCCGGGCTCGTTGATCGTGCAGTACCAGTCCACGCCCGGGCCGAGCGCGTCGACGACCAGGCGGCAGTACCGCTCGAACCGCGCCGGCGTCTCCGCGTCCCGCCAGCCGCCGCGGTCCGCGACCCATCGGGGCAGCGTGAAGTGGTTGAGCGTCACCATCGGCGTGAGCCCGCGCTCCCGGGTCGCGTCGACCATCGCCCGGTAGTGGGCGAGCGCCTCCCGGTCGGTCACGCCCTCGACCGGCTCGATGCGCGCCCACTCGACGGAGAAGCGGTACGCGTTCAGGCCGAGTCCGGCGAGAATCCCCAGGTCGTCGGGGTATCGGCGGTAGTGGTCGCAGGCGTCACCGCTCGGCTCGCGGCAGGGTGTGCCCGGGCGTCGCTCCCAGGCCCACCAGTCACTGTGCCGGTTGTCGCCCTCGACCTGATGCGCCGCCGTCGCGGCCCCCCAGAGGAAGCCATCGGGAAAGCGCAGGTCGGCCATCCGCCGAGCATAGCGAGCGGCCGCCGACCGGGCAGCCCGCGACGAGCCAATACGCGGCCGCGGCGTAGGCAATCCCGCCGAGCACGTCGACGAGGTAGTGGTCGCCCAGGTACATGATCGAGAACCAGGCCGCGAGCGTGTACGCGAGCACGAGCCAGCGCGACCGCCCGAGCACGCGCCGCGCGAACAGGTACGCGAGGAACGGGTACGCAGCGTGGATCGAGGGGAACGACGCGAGGCGGTCCGGGCTGATGTCGCCGAACGCCAGCGCGAACAGCGCGTGGCCGTCGAGGCCGGCGCTGTTGACGATCGCCGTGAACGCGGGAGGCTGCAGGTACGTGATCAGCGGGTGCCCGCCGGGTCCGGGGATGAACCCGTGTGCGGCGGCCCACCACGGGGGCGCCACGGGGAGCAGCACGTACGTGATGAACGCCGCCATCGACAGCAGGAGGAGCGCGGCCACGTAGTCGCCGAACACCGGGCGGTGGCGGAACCAGAGATACGCCGCGACGACGATCGGGAGCGGCACGTGCAGGACGTAGATCACCGTGGCGAGCGTCGCGACGATGCCCGGGGGATGGGTCGGCGGGAACGCCGCCTGCAGGATGGCCGTCGCGATGGTGCCGCCGAGCAGCCAGCGCTCGACGTCGATGATGCCGACGACGTGGACCATCGCGGTGATCGCGGCCTCGAAACCGCGGATGAGCTCGTATGCGAGGGCGATGGCGACGAACGGGATCCACTCGCGCAGTGGCAGGTGGCGCCGCAGGGCCAGGACGCCGACGAGCGCCGCGGCGATCGCGACGACCGACGGCGTGAGCTCGACGCCGCGGTAGAGGGCGAGTCCGGCCAGCACGAGTCCGTAGACGGCCATCGACCCGACGAGCAGGCGCTCGTTCCGGGGGGCCGGGGGCGCGGAGGACCCGGCGCGCGTGGCCACCTCGTCACCCCCCTCTCGTCCAGCTGGGCCAGGCGTCGAGGGCGCCCGGGCAGCACGAACGCGGGATCGGCCCGCCTCGCGGACCCGGCCCGCGCGTCGACCGTATCGAGGCCGGCTGAACGGGTCCTGAAGATGCACCCGGTGGGCGGACCGGACCCGGCAACGGCCTGACCCGAAGGCGGCAGTCGCCGGCGTCGCGCCGGCCCTCGCGCGGCGATCTCCGCTTCGCCCGGACCGCTTCGACAGCCGCCCGCTCTTCGCTGCGATACTCACGCCGTGACAGCCGAGCCGCCAGCCATCGAGCGAGACCTTCCGCTCCGGTCGATCCGCGAGGCGGCGGCCCGCATCCGGGGCCGCGTCCACCGGACCCCGATCCTCTCCTCCCGGACCGCCGGCCTCGTCGTCCGGGACCGGCACGGGGTCACGCTCTCGCCGGGGCCGTCCGGCGATGGCGAGCCCCGCGTGTTCCTGAAGGCCGAGCACCTCCAGCTGACCGGCTCGTTCAAGCCGCGTGGCGCCACCAACAAGACGGACCAGCTCACCGACGACGAGCGGCGCCGCGGCCTCATCGCGCTGTCGGCCGGCAATCACGCGCAGGCGGTCGCCTACGTCGCCGCCAGTCAGGGGATCCCCGTGACGGTGGTCATGCCGGCCGGCGCGTCGCTGGCCAAGGCGGCCGCGGCCAGGCGCTACGGCGCCGAGGTCGTCCTGTTCGGCGAGCACGTCGGCGACGCGTACCGGCACCTCGAGGCCCTGCGTGAAGCGCGGGGGCTCGTGTACGTCCACCCGTTCGACGATCCGGCGATCATCGCCGGGCAGGGCACGATCGGGCTCGAGATCGTCGAGGAACTGCCCGACGTCGACGTGATCGTGGTGGGCGTGGGCGGGGGCGGGCTCGCGACGGGCATCGCAGCGGCGTCGAAGCAGGTGCGGCCGGGCGTGCGCGTGTACGGCGTCGAGCCGGTGCGGAGCAACGCGCTGACGCTCGCGCTCGAAGCCGGGCGGGTCGTCGACATCGACCCGATCAGCATCGCGGACGGACTCGGCGCGCCGTTCGCCGGGCCGTGGGTGATGGCGCTGGCGCGGCGGTACCTCGACGGGATCGTGCTGCTCGAGGAGCAGGAGATCGCGGCCGGCGTCCGGTTCGCGCTCGAGCGCATGAAGCAGCTGCTCGAGCCGGCGGGCGCCGCGGCGCTCGGCGCGGTCATCTCGGGCCGCATCCCGCTCCGGGACGGCGACACGGTGTGCGTGGTGGGCTCCGGCGGGAACGTGGACCTGGCGAGGCTGCCCGCGATCCTGGCGCTCGCAGGTGACCTGGCGTGGCCGTGAGGCGGCGGTTCCGTGGCCGAGCGTGCGGCGTCCGGCGACCCCGGAACGCGCAAGGGCTCACATGACGCACCGGGGCCTCCGCACCCGGCGGCTCGCGCTCGCAGGGCACGGCGCCGTGGCCCGCGCGCTCGCGACGCTCCTCGAGCGGGCGGGCCCGGAGCTGGCTGGCCGGTATCGGGTGGCGTACGAGGTGACGGCCGTCGCGACCCGGTCGCGCGGCCTGTCCGTTCCGGGGGTTGGGGCCGCGGGCCGGAGCGCCTGGCCGGGCCTCCCGGCGTTCCTCGCCGACCGCGCCGCCCCGTACGACATCCTCGTCGAGGTGACGACGCAGTCGCCGGCGGACGGCGAACCCGCGGCCACGCACATCCGGGCCGCACTCGAGTCGGGGCGGGACGTCGTGACGGCGAACAAGGCGCCGATCGCGTGGCACGAGGCCGAGCTCCGCGCCCTCGCCGCTCGCACCGGCGCGCGCCTGCGGTACGAAGCCGCGCTCATGGACTGCCTCCCCACGCATGCGATCCGCGAGTCGATCGTGCCCGTCGGGCGCGTGCTCTCGTTCGCGGGCGTCGTGAACGCGACGAGCAACGCGGTGCTGTCCGCGATGGCGGAGGGCCGTTCCGCGGCCGACGCGCTTGCCGGCGCGCAGCGCATGGGACTTGCCGAGGCGGATCCACGCAACGACCTCGAGGGCCATGACGCCGCGCTCAAGGCGACGATCCTCGCGAACCTGCTGCTCGAACCTCGCGAGCTGCTGCGGCCCGACGCGGTCATGCGGCACGGGCTGGAGGCGGTCCCGGACGAGTGGCCGGCGGAGGCGGCGCGCCGTGGCGCACGCGTGCGGCTCGTGGCACGGGGCGAGCGCGGGGAAGCGGACGCGGGCGGCGGTCCGACCGGGCGCGGTGCCGGGGTCGCGCCACGGGCTGAGGGCGGCCGCGAGGCGGCGGTTGGGGGCGAGGCGGGCGGACGACGAGGAACGCGGGTGCGGGTCGGGCCGGAGGAGTTGCCGCTGTCGGATTCGCTCGCGCTGGTGGGCGGGACGTCGATGGCCCTCCGGATCGAATCGGAGTACGGGGGTCGCCTCCAGTTCACGCTGCTCGATGCGCCCGTGGAGGAAACGGCCTACGCGATCCTCATGGACCTGGTCGCGCTCGAACGATCCGGGCGGAGAGACTGACCCTCCCCGCGTCTTCGACTCGCTCGCTTCACGTCGGCACGGGCGGCGCACGAGCCGGTGCCGGCCCGCGTCGCTCCGCGGTCAATCGACGCCGAGCTCCGCGAGCCTGTCCTCGTCGAAGCCGGCGTGGTGCGCGAGCTCGTGCACGAGCGTGACGCGGATCTCCTCCGCGAGCTCGACGGGATCGGAGAAGTCCCCCTCGAGCGGCTGGCGGAACAGCGTGATCTTGTTCGGGATCGGTGACCAGTCCGCGCCGTACTCGATCGGCGGCACCCCCTCGTACAGGCCGTAGAGCATCTCGCCCGGCCGGAGGCGCGACCTCCGGCGCTGCTCGGCCGTCGGCACGTCGTCGACGACGATCGCGACCTCGTCGAGGAGCGGCCGGAGCGGCACAGGGAGCCCGTCGATCGCCCGTTCGAGCGCGCGCTCGAAGAACGACTGCCCGAACGAAGGCCGGGGCCGCGACGTGCGCCGGCGCGCGGCCTGGCTGCCTCTCCTGCGCATCGGCATGGAGCGATGGTAGACGGTGCGGCAGCCGCGGAAGCGGCCGACCGACCGAGCCGGGCGGACACGCCGCCCCAATCCGTGCGGCCGTGACCGGTCCGCCCGCTTCGCCTCGTTTCCGCCCGCTTCCCCTCGCCGGCGCTCGCGAGCGGCCGCGGCCCGTGGCTGCCGCAGCGGCCCGGCGGTGGACCATCGTTCGGGCCTCACCGGTACGAACAGCTCGTTCCGGCCGGACGCCCCGACCGCGACCATCCGCCCATGGTTCGCAGAGTGCTTGCCGCCATCTTCTGGTTCGTTGCCGTGGGCGCGTGGTACGGGTTCGCGTCGTTCGCGTTCGGGCTGCCCCAGGCCCTCGGGCCGTTCGTGGCTGTTGCGATCGCGGCGCTCGTCGCGATCGACCCCGCGCACGTCATCTGGGAGCGTCGTCGCGTCAACGGCTGACCTCCGAGGCCGGCCCTGCGCGACCGAGAGCGTTCGGCGCGACGGTCGGTCGCCGAGCACGTCGACGGGCGCCTGTCCGCGCCGACGCGGCCTGTCCGCGCCGATGCGGCCTGTCTGCGCCGATGCGGGCGCCCGCGCCGATGCGGCCTATCCGCGCCCCGAGCGCGCTGGCGTAGCATTGCGCCGTGGATTTCGGACTGCTCCTCGTCGTGGTGCTGATCGCGGCCGTCGTGTGGCGGGGACCCAAGACCCTGCCGCAGCTCGGGCGCATGTTCGGCGAAGGCATACGCGCCGCGAGGCGGCAGGCACGAGACGACGACGAGGCGGGGGCGCCGCCGACGCAGGGCCCGGACGCTCGCTGACGTGACCGAGCGGCTCCCGGATCACGTGCGGGCCCTCGTCACCGAGATCGAGACGGAGATCGGGGACGAGGAGTTCGAGGCGTCCCCCCTGGCGCCGCCCGCGCCCGCGGCCGCGCCGACGCCGGCCGAGATCATCGAGGGACGCCAGGCCGGCCCGGACGGGCGGACAGCGGCGGTGGCGGGTTCCGCGGCTGCGATCGAGCAGGCCGTCCGCGACATCCTGGTCGAGATCGGCGAGGACCCGGACCGGCAGGGCCTCGTGGGGACGCCAGGACGCGTGCACCGCATGTACGCGGAACTGACCGCCGGCTATCACGTCGACCCTGCCCGGCTCGTCAACGGCGCGATCTTCGACGTCGACTACAGCGAAATGGTCGTCGTCAAGGACATCCCGTTCTACAGCCTCTGCGAGCACCACCTGCTGCCGTTCTTCGGGAACGCCGCGGTGGCGTACATCCCGCGGGGCCGCGTGATCGGGCTGTCGAAGATCCCGCGGATCGTCGAGATGTACGCGCGCCGGCTGCAGGTCCAGGAGCGAATGACGCAGCAGATCGCCGACTTCCTGATGGAGACGATCCAGCCGATGGGCGTGGGCGTCGTGCTGGAGGCGACGCACCTCTGCGCGGTGATGCGCGGGGTGAAGAAGAGCGGCACCGTCATGACGACGAGCGCCGTCCTCGGCGTGTTCCGGGCCAGCGACCGGACGCGCGCGGAGTTCTTCTCGCACCTGGAGCGGCGCCCGCCCGGCGAGTGAGCGGGCTTCTCCGGCGGTGAGGTGCGCGCCACCGCCGCGACGGTATGATCGGTGCCATGGCTGACCGACGGATCAAGGTGCTCATCGCGAAGCCCGGCCTCGACGGCCACGACCGGGGCGCGAAGGTGCTGGCCCGCGGCCTGCGGGACGAGGGGTTCGAGGTCGTCTACACCGGGTTGCGACAGACCCCCGAGATGATCGCGTCGGCGGCGCTGCAGGAGGACGTCGACGTCGTCGGCCTGTCGATCCTGTCGGGCGCGCACATGACGCTCGTGCCACGGGTGTGCCGTGCGCTCCGCGATGAGGGGCTCGGCGACGTGCTCGTGACGGTCGGCGGGATCATCCCGGACGACGACGTGCCTGCGCTGCGAGAGGCGGGCGTGGACCGCGTGTTCGGCCCCGGAACCACGATCGGCGAGGTCGCCGAGTACCTCCGAACGAACGTCCGACCGCGCGAGACGGCGTGACCGACGAGGGCGCGGGAGGGGCTGGCGGCGACCGGGGCCTGCCGGCAGGCAGCCCGAACGACGGGGGACCGGAGCCGGTCGACGGCGACGGCCGGACCCGAACCCCCGCCGCCCGCGGCGTCCGCCTCGCCGAGGGCGTTCGCAGCGGCGACCGCCGGATGCTGGCCCGCCTGCTGACCGAGATCGAGGACCGCACCTCCGTCGCAGAGGCCGCCCTGCGCCTGCTGTACCCCGTGTCGGGGAACGCGCACCTTGTCGGTATCACGGGAGCGCCCGGCGCGGGCAAGAGCACGCTCGTCGCCGCCCTCGCCCGTGCCGTCCGGACGACCGGCCGGCCCGCCGCCGTGCTCGCGATCGATCCGTCGAGCCCGATCACCGGCGGCGCACTTCTCGGCGATCGGATCCGGATGCAGGAACACGCCGGCGACCGCAACGTGTTCATCCGGTCGATGGCGTCGCGGGGGCATGCCGGAGGTCTGGCGGCCGCAGCCGTGGACGCCGCCGCCGCGCTCGACGCCGCGGGCTTCCCGGTCGTGTTCCTCGAGACGGTCGGGGCCGGACAGAGCGAGGTCGAGGTCGCGTCGATCGCCGACACGACCGTGGTGGTCGAGGCGCCCGAGATGGGCGACGAGGTGCAGGCGATCAAGGCCGGGCTGCTCGAGGTGGCGGACATCGTGGTGGTGACGAAGGGCGACCGACCCGGCGCCCGGCGGACGGCCGCGCAACTGCGGGCGATGCTCACGGTCGGCACGACCGACGAGGCGGATGCGCTCCGGCGAGCCGAGGCCCATGGACGGCGGCGGCCGAAGCGGCCCGAGGTGATGCTGGTGACGGCTCCGACCGGTGACGGGATCCCGGAGCTGCTCGCGGCGCTCGACCGACGTCACGAGGAGCGCGACGCGGCTGCCCTGCAGCCGGCCCGGGTCGCCAGGGCGGCGGCCCAGCTCGACGCCGTCATGGCGGAACGGCTGCGCGCCCGGCTCCGCGACGGCCCTCATCGCGCCGCGGTCACGGACGTGCTGCGTTCGATGGCCGCCCACGAGATCGACCCGTACGCAGCGGCAGACCGCGTGATGAAGCTGCTCGAGGAATCGGTCGCAGGCTGATCTCTCGATCTCGTGGCGGAGGAGTGGCCGTCCGCCCCATCGGCCCGAGGGGCCTGCGGTACGCTTCGGGGCCATGAGCAGCAACACGGTCCTCGTCTGCGGCGCAGGGCTGATGGGACACGGCATCGCCCAGGTGTGCGCGGTCTCCGGTCACGACGTGTTCCTCTACGAGCCCGATCGAGCGCGGGCCGAGGCCGGCCTGAGCCGGATCGCGGGCAACCTCGAGCGCGCCGTCTCGAAGGGACGCATGAGCGCCGACGACCGTGCCGCCGCGCTGCGGCGCATCCGCATCGCAGACGCGCTCGGTGGCGCCGTCGCGCAGTGTGACCTGGCCGTGGAGGCGGTCTTCGAGGACGAGGCGGTCAAACGGTCGCTGTTCTCCGAGCTCGACCAGCGTGCGCCGGAGCACACGATCCTGGCCTCGAACACCAGCTCGATCAGCATCACCCGGCTCGCCGCGGCGGTCCGGCCGGCCCGCCGGGAGCGGTTCGTCGGGATGCACTTCTTCAGCCCCGTGCCCGTCATGCCGCTCATCGAGCTTGTACGCGGCGCCGAGACGTCGGACGAGACCGAAGCGGCGATCCGCGACCTCGCGTCGGAGCTGGGCAAGCAGGTCATCGTCAGCAAGGACCGGCCCGGATTCATCGTCAACCGCGTGCTGATGCCGTACCTCGTCGAGGCCATGCGGGCGTGCGAGGAGGGGCTCGGCACGCCCGAAGACATCGACACGGGCGTGCGGCTCGGGCTCAACCACCCGATGGGCCCGCTCGAGCTGGCCGACTTCATCGGGCTCGATGTCTGCCTGCACGTCATGGAGGTCCTGTACGCCGGCTTCCACGAGCCGCAGTTCGCCCCGCCGCCCATCCTCCGGCAGCTCGTGGACGCCGGGTACCTGGGGCAGAAGACCGGCCGCGGGTTCTACGCGTACCCGCGGGAGGCGAAGGCGTAGGGATCGCCGGACAAGCGGCGGCCCTCGGCGCGCCGCCCGGGGACGGATGAGATGGTCGGCCAGGAGGGCGCGGTGTTCGAGGGGGCGCTCACCGACGAGGAACGCCTCGTCCGCGATACGGTCCGGGACTTCGCGGAGCTCGAGCTCGCGACCGGAGCCGCGGAGCGCGACGAGACTGAGCACTACGACCGGAGCCTGTTCGATGGGCTGGCCGCACTCGGGCTGACCGGCGCGCCGTTCCCGGAGGCGGTCGGCGGGGGTGGGCTGAGCTACCGCGCCTGGACGCTCGTCATGGAGGAACTGGGCGCGGCGGACATGGCCGTGGCGGTGTCGCTCAGCGTCCACGTGCTCTCGCAGTCGCCGGTGGTGCGGTGGGGGACGCCCGATCAGCACGAGCGGTGGCTGCCGCCGATGCTGCGGGGCGAGCGAATGGGCGCGTTCGCGCTGACCGAGCCGGGTGCCGGGTCCGACGCGGCGGCGATTCGCCTGCGCGCGACACGCGTGGGACCGGCTGACGCGGCCACGGCCTACCGCCTCGACGGCACGAAGATCTGGATCAGCAATGCCCCCGAGGCCGAGCACTACCTCGTGTTCGCGACGCTCGACCCCGACGCGGGACCGTCCGCGATCACCGCGTTCCTCGTCGAGAAGGGCACGCCCGGGTTCGAGTTCGGCCGGAAGGAGCGCAAGCTCGGGATCCGGGCGAACCCGGCGTCCGAGCTGGTGTTCCGGGCCGCGCAGGTGCCGGCCGCGAACCGTCTCGGAGCCGAGGGCGAGGGCTATCGGATCGCGCTGGCGGCGCTGGGGGAGGGGCGGATCTCGATCGCCGCCGCCTGCACCGGACTCGCTCGCGCGGCGCTCGAGGCGGCCGCGCGGTACGTGTCGGATCGTCGGGCATTCGGCGGGCCTCTCACGAACCAGCAGGGCGTCCGCTTCATGCTCGCAGAGATGGCGCAGCGGGTCGCGATCGCGCGGGCGATGACGCGGGCCGCGGCCGAGGCGAAGGATCGGGGTGAGCCGATCGCGGAGGTGTCGTCGCTCGCGAAATGGACGGCGTCGGACGCGGCGATGTCGGTGGCGAGCGACGCGGTCCAGCTGTTCGGCGCCGCGGGATACAGCCGCGAGAACCCCGTGGAGCGGTACCTGCGGGACGCGAAGGGCGCCCAGATCTACGAGGGCACGAACCAGATCCACCGGCTGATCGTGGCGGA
>JAJYGH010000061.1:27347-37692 GCA_021785175.1 Chloroflexota bacterium
CTGTGCGTCCCCGAGGCCAATCTGCGCAGGGCAGAGGGCATCGTGCCCCTGGCCTCGCTGGATGCCCTGACCACGACTCGGTAAGCCCCGCCCGCCCGACGACTCCGGGCCCTCGATGGCGCGGCACGCGCCGGTAAGCCCCGCCCGCGGGTAGCATGCATCGATGGACAGCCAGCCGCTCCGACCGGACGGGCCGTCCGGTCACGTCTTCCTCGTGTCCGCGATGCGGACGCCCATCGGCAGGTTCGCCGGAAGCCTCGCCGACGTCCCCGCGACCACCCTCGGAGGCGTGGCGATCCGCGCCGCCGTGGAGCGCGCACAGGTGCCGCCCGAGGCCGTCGAGGAGGTCCTCATGGGTCAGGTCCTCCAGGCCGGGTCAGGGCAGGCACCAGCGCGACAGGCCGCGCTGAAGGGCGGGCTGCCGGACGGCACCAGCGCGACCACGATCAACCGTGTCTGCGGGTCGGGCCTGAAGTCGATCATGCTGGGCGCTGCCGAGATCCGGGCCGGCGACGCCGACGTCGTCGTGGCCGGCGGCATGGAGAACATGGACCAGGGGCCGTACCTGCTCCCGAAGGCCCGGTTCGGGTACCGGCTCGGGAACGGGGTCCTGCTCGACTCCATGGTGCAGGACGGGCTATGGTGCTCGATCGAGGGCTGCCACATGGGGACCCACGCGGAGCGGGTCGCGGCGCGGACCCATGTCAGCCGCGAGGACCAGGACGCGTTCGCGCTCGAGAGCCACCGACGGGCGATCGCGGCGATCGACGCGGGGCGCTTCGCGGACGAGATCGTGCCGGTGCCGGTGCGGCGCGGGCGCGAGGAGGCGCTGTTCACGATCGACGAGGGACCGCGGCGCGACACGAGCCTCGAGGCGCTCGCCCGCCTGAGGCCCTCCTTCGACCTGCCGGTCGGCGAAGACGCTCCGGCGGACGGCATGGGGACCGTGACGCCGGGGAACGCGCCGGGAATCACGGATGGCGCGGCGGCGACGGTCCTCGCGAGCGAGCGGGCCGTCGAGCGGTACGGGTTGCGGCCGCTCGCGCGGATCGTCGGGTACGCGCAGGCCGAGGTCGAGCCGAAGTGGCTGTTCCTGGCGCCCGTTGCCGGGGTCCGCCGCCTGCTCGACCGGATCGAGATGCCGATCGAGGCGTTCGACCTCATCGAGATCAACGAGGCGTTCGCGGCGCAGACGCTCGCGGACGGGCGTGAGCTCGGCTTCGACTGGTCGAAAGTCAACGTCAACGGCGGCGCGATCGCGCTCGGCCACCCGATCGGGGCGAGCGGGGCACGCATCGTCGCGACGCTCCTGCACGAACTCCGGCGACGTGCCGGCCGCTACGGGCTGGCGACGCTGTGCCTGGGCGGAGGCGGCTCGGTTGCGATGGCGTTCGAGCGCGTCTGACGGCGGGGCGTTCGCCGCGGGGATCGGCGTCGCTCGTGGAGGCGACAGGCGGTTCGGAGCGCCCGTATGATCCCGCGCGAACACGCACCGGAGGGATGCATGCGCCGCGTCGCGATCGTCACCGACTCCGCGTCCGACCTCGACCCGTCGACCGCGGCCGAGCACGGGATCGTGCTCATCCCGCTCATCGCGATCTTTGGCGACGAGGAGTACCGCGCCGGCGTGGACATGACGGCACGGGAGTTCTGGGCGCGGCTCACCGCGCCCGGCGCCCCGTTTCCCAGGACTGCTGCCGCGAGCGCCGGGGAGTTCCAGGCCGCGTTCGAGCGCTGTTTCGCGGAGGGCGCCGGTGCGATCGTCTGCGTCACCGTCGCGGGCACTCTCAGCGCCACGCTCAAGTCGGCGCAGATCGCACGCGACGCACTGCCGGATCGCGAGATCCACGTGATCGACAGCTGGGGCGCGAGCATGGTCGAGGGCTTGCTCGCGGAACTGGCGGCTGAGATGGCGGACGCGGGCGAGAGCGCATCGGCGATCGCAGCGGAGGTCGAGCGCCGCATCCCCGACACGCGGCTGTTCCTCGTGCTCGACACGCTCGAGTACCTGCACCGGGGCGGGCGCATCGGGCGGGGCCGGGCGCTCCTCGGGGCGATGCTGTCCGTGAAACCGCTCATGACCGTCCTCGACGGGGTCGTCGACATCGTGGACCGGCCGCGCACCCGGTCGCGCGCCCGGCAGCGGCTGATCGAGGTCGTGACCGCGCGCCCGGTCGAGCGGCTCGCGCTGCTCGCGACGCCCGGTGACGACGACGTCGTCGAGGCCGGCGCGCAGCTGGCAGTCGCCGCCGGGGTCGATCCCGCGACCGTCACGACCGAGATCATCGGTGGGTCGATCGGGCCGCATGTGGGGCCCGGCGCGTACGGCGCAGTCGTGCTCTGGCGCCACGAGTAGCGGCGGCAGCGTTCGCGCCCGTGGCTTCTTCCGTGGGCCGAACGGCGGGAACGGCGGCCCCGCAGGTCGCTCGGGCGGCGCGAGGTGACCGGGCGCAGTGTCCTTCGCCGGCTTCCGGTACTGCCTCCCGACGCCCCCGTCGAGTGGGGTCGTTCGTGACAGCCGGGACCCCGGTGGATGTTGCCGTCCGGCTCTTCGGCATCGGGCTTCCCGGCGTATATTCGGGGCCGAGACGACCGTGCGGCCACGCACCGGCGCCGGGTCGGGCAAGGGCTCAACGCGGCGGGCCGGGCGAGTCCCAGTCCTGCCGCAGGGCGTCGACCACGGAGGACGTGCGCCACATGGCGACCGAGCAGATCGGCGCGATCAATGCCTGGGCCGTCGCCCAGCAGCAGTTCGACCTCGCCGCCGAGAAGCTGAACCTCGATCCCGGCATTCGCGGAGTGCTCCGCGAGCCCCGCCGCGAACTGACCGTCCACTTCCCGGTCAAGATGGACGATGGGACCGTTCGGGTCTTCACCGGCTATCGCGTCCAGCACAACCTCTCGCGCGGCCCCGCCAAGGGCGGCATCCGCTATCACCAGGATGTCTCCCTCGACGAGGTCAAGGCCCTCGCGATGTGGATGACCTGGAAGTGCGCGGTCGTCGGCATCCCGTACGGCGGCGGCAAGGGCGGCGTGATCGTCGACCCGAAGAAGCTCAGCCGGCGCGAGCTGGAGGGTCTCACTCGCCGCTTCGCGACCGAGATCAGCCTGATCATCGGCCCCGAGCGGGACATCCCGGCCCCGGACGTCAACACCAACGCCCAGACGATGTCCTGGATCATGGACACGTACTCGATGCACGTCGGGTACACCGTCCCGGCCGTCGTCACGGGCAAGCCGATCAGCCTGGGCGGCTCCGAGGGGCGCAACGAGGCCACGGCGCGCGGCGCCGTGTACTGCGTCGTCGAGGCGGCGAAGCACGTGAAGCTTGACCTGAACGGCGCGAAGGTCGTCGTGCAGGGCTTCGGGAACGCCGGCTCGATCGCCGCGCAGCTGATGGTCCTCGAGGGGTCGACCGTCATCGCCGTGTCCGACTCGCAGGGCGGCATCCGCAACGACGCCGGCCTCGACATCGAGCGCGTCATCAAGTGGAAGCAGGAGCACGGCACGGTCGTCGGGTTCCCCGGCGCGTCCCTGGTCTCGAACCAGGAGATCCTCGAGATTCCGTGCGACGTCCTGATCCCGGCCGCGCTCGAGAACCAGATCACCGGGAGGAACGCGGGGCGCATCCAGGCGAAGATCGTCGCCGAGGCTGCGAACGGCCCGACGACGCCCGACGCCGACGCGGCGCTGTACGAGCGTGGGGTCTTCCTGATCCCCGACATCCTGTGCAACGCCGGCGGCGTGACCGTCAGCTACTTCGAGTGGGTGCAGGACCTGAACCGCGATCACTGGAGCGAGGCGATCGTCAACGCCAAGCTCAAGGAGATCATGACCAAGGCGTTCGGCGAGACACTCGCGCTCTCGCTGAAGCACGAGGTCAACATGCGGACCGGCGCGTACCTCCTCGCCGTCGACCGCGTCGCGCAGGCCACCGCCATGCGCGGCCTGTATCCCTGATCGACCGACCAACCACCGAACCACCGAACCACCGAACCGCCGCCGGGTTTCCCGGCGGCGGTTCCTCATCTGCGTCATCCGCGTCCCGCCGCTGACCTGCCGCTGCAGCGGCAGGTCCGGTCGCGGGGCGGCCGGGTGCTACCATCCGCGGCGATGCTCGACCACGAAGAGAAGTTCCTGTTCAAGGAGGAGATCCTCCAGCTGTCGAACGCCCTCGCCGAACCCGGCGCGCTCGACAACGTCGAGGACCTGCTCACCGACGTCATCACGAGCCCGCGGTTCGACTCCGAGGTGTTCACCCTCGAGCGGTCGCTGCAGGTCATGCTCGGGCCGCGCGCGGGCACGACGCTTGTCGGGTTGCTCACCGTGGCACCGGAGGTGTTCGACGAGGTCGCCGAGGTGCGGATTCCGGCCGAGGTCCAGGAGCGGCTGGTCGCGTGGCGCGCCCGCTTCGGCCTCGCGATTGACAACGCACTGAACTTCCTGAACAACCCCGACGGCATCCAGGGCCACAACTTCAGCACGCAGATCGTCCATGTCGACGATCGCCGCGTGCTCCAGGGTCGCCTGACGCTCGTGCGCTACAACAACGAGCCGCAGTTCTTCGTCGCCGACGCGAGCGTCCTGTACAGCCTCGTCGCGGACGTTCTCGAGCGGCTCGGTCCGCACAGCGAGGTCGACACGGTCGATCCGGAGACGCTGACGCGCCTCAAGGACGCGGTCGCCCTGGTGGAGCGCCGAACCGTTCCGCGCGAGCGTGCCTGACGCGCGGATGACGCCGGCGCCCCGGGCCGAGTGACTGGAGGACGCCGGACCACGCCCGGCGGCGCCGTCCGCCGCATCTATCTCGCGGCGACCGGCATGAACCGCGGCAAGACGACGACCTCGATCGGGCTGCTCGCCGCGCTCATCGGGCGCGGGCTCGCGACGGGGTTCACGAAACCCGTCGGGCAGCGCTATGCGCTCGTCGACGGCATCCCGGCCGACGAGGACGCGATCCTCGTGCGTGCGGTCTACGATCTGCCCGACTCGCTGTCGGTCATGAGCCCGGTGCACATCCCGCGTGGGTTCACCCGGGCCTACATCCAGGGCGACGTCGTGGAGGATCTCGGGGCGCGCATCGCGTGGGCGTTCGAGACGGTCGCCCGGGGACGAGACATCGTCCTCGTCGAGGGTACCGGGCACGCCGGGGTGGGTGCCGTCATCGGGCTGTCGAACGCACAGGCCGCGCGGATGCTGTCGGCGCGAGCCGTCATCGTGAGCGAGGGCGGAGTCGGCCGCCCCATCGACGAGATCGTGCTCAACCGCGCGCTGTTCGCCCGCCACGGCGTCGACGTCGTGGGCGCGATCGTCAACAAGGTCGACGTCGATGCGCAGCCGTCGCTGCCGGCCGTGCTCGAGGCCGGGCTCGCGCGGCACGGTATCCCGTTGCTCGGCGTCCTGCCGTACCGGCCGCTGCTCTCGAATCCGACGCTCTCGATGCTCTGCGAGCAACTGAAGGGCGAGGTCATCCACCGCGGTCCGGACCTGGACCGGCCGATCGAGCGCATCGAGATCGGCGCGATGCAGGCCGGCCACCTGCTCGACCGGCTGGGGCCCGGCAGCCTGCTGATCCTGCCAGGGGACCGCGAGGATCTCGTCCAGGCGATCGTCACGGTCACGCTCATGGGGGCCGCCGCGGGCCGGCCGAAGCGCGCGTCGGCGACGGCGATGGCCACGGCCGGCACGCGCGCCGCCGGCGAATCGCATCCAGGCATCGGCGGCCTCGTCCTGACGGGGGAGCACGAGCCGGCGCCACGGATCTTCCGGGCGATCCGGTCCGCGGACATCTTCGCCATGCGCGTCGCCGAGGACACGTACCGGGTGGCGTCCGAGGTCCACGACCTGCTGGTCAAGACGCACCCGGAGGACCGGGACAAGATCAGCGTGATCCAGTCGATCGTCGCGGACAGTCTCGACGTCGACCGGATCCTCGAGCTCGCCACGCCGTCCGACTGAACGCGCCGGGCGGTGCGGCGTCCGTGCCCGATTCTGCGGTGCCCTCGCCCCTGTGGCGCTGTCGTGTCCCCCGGTCGTGGCACACGGTCACCCGAACCCCGCGGGCCGAGGGCCGCCGTGTCCCAGCCGGCGGCCTCAGCCGATCGGCCAGCAGTCGATGAGACGGGCCGACGGGAACCTGACGGCCAGGCTCAGCAGGGCGGGCCCCTCGATCACGTCCAGCTCGCCGAGCGTCTCCGCGTCCGCGACGCTCACGTAATCCGGCACGCCCATCGGCGCCTCGGCGAGGATCTCCCGCATGCGCCGCCGCAGCCGGTCCGCGTCGCGCTCGCCTCGCGCGTGCTCGTCGGCGGCCGCGCGGAGGGCGCGGGACAGCACGGGAGCGGCTGCTCGCTCCGGCGGGGTCAGGTAGGCGTTCCGGGACGAAAGCGCGAGGCCATCCGGCTCGCGCACCGTGGGCACGATCGACAGCGCGACCGGCAACCCGAGATCGCGCACGACGTGGCGGATGACGACGGTCTGCTGCCCATCCTTCTGCCCGAAATACGCCCGATCAGGCCGTACCAGGCCGAGCAGGATCGTCACGACGGTGGCGACGCCCCGGAAGTGGCCGGGACGAACGGCGCCCTCGAGGACCCTCGCGAGCGGGCCGGGGTCGACCACCGTCGAGTGTCCGGGGGGATATATCGCCTCGATGGTCGGGGCGAACGCGACGTCGACCCCGCGCGACTCGCACACCGCGAGGTCCGCCTCGAACGCGCGCGGGTACCGCTCGAAGTCCTCGCCGGGCCCGAACTGCGTGGGGTTGACGAAGATGCTGACGACGACCGAGGCGCACTCGGAGCGGGCGCGATCGATCAGCGCGACGTGCCCCGCATGCAGGGCGCCCATCGTCGGCACGAGCCCGACCGGGGAGGGGAGGGCGGCGCGGGCCGCGGCAAGCGACGCCCGGTCGCGGGCGACGAGCGGCGCATCGGCGAGCCGATCGCCGCGCCGGTTCCCGGGCACCTCCCGCCCGGTCTCGCCGTCTCCCCGCGCGATGGCTTCACCCGGGCGGGTCTCCACCGGCTAGAGGTCCCGATCGAGGGGGATCAGGAAGCTGCCCGTCCCAGGGCGGTCGAGCTCGCCCTGCCCCAGTGCCTCCGCGAGCACCGAGTCGTCCATGCGCGTCGTTTCGGCCTCGCCGGGGAACGTCCCGGCGGCCACGTCGGCGGCGTATGCGCGGGCGGCGTCGGCGATGGTCTCGCGGAGGTGTGCGTATGGGCGCGCGTGCCGCGGCACGAACGAGCCGAGTCCGAGCAGGTCGGTGACGACCTGCACCTGCCCGCTGCAGCCGGCGCCCGCCCCGATCCCGATCGTCGGGATGTGGAGCCGCGCGGTGATCGCCGCCGCGAGCTGCTCCGGCACGAGCTCGAGCACGATCGCGAACGCGCCCGCCGCCTGGACCGCGACGGCGTCGGACATCAACCGCTGCGCCGCCTCGCGCGTCTTGCCCTGCACCCGGACGCGGCCCATGCCGAGCCTCGCCTGCGGCGTCCAGCCGATGTGGCCCATCACGGGGATGCCGGCACGGACGATCGCCTCGATCGCCCGGGCCGTCCGCACGCCGCCCTCGACCTTGACCGCCTGCGCGCCCGCCTCGCGCAGGAACCGGCCCGCGTTCTCGACCGCCTGGTCGGGCTGCTCGTAGCTCAGGAACGGCATGTCCCCGACGACGAGCGCGCGCTGTGTCCCGCGAACGACGGCCTTCACGTGGTGCAGCATCTCGTCCATCGACACGCGCACGGTCGACTCGTAGCCGAGCATGACCTCGCCCAGCGAGTCGCCCACGAGCAGCATCGGAAGGCCGGCGTCGTCGAGGATCCGCGCCGTCGGGTAGTCGTAGGCGGTGAGCATCGCGATGCGCTGGCCATCGGCGTGCATCCGCGCGATGTCCTGCACCGTGACCCGTCCGCTGCTGCTCGTTGCGCTCATTCAGACGTCCTCCCTGGCAGGCGGCGAGAGTGCCACATTCGGGGCGAGAACCCGTTCTGCCGCCGGGTTGTGCGGCGCACGCGGCGCGAGCAGGGCCGCGATCCGGTCGAGCAGACGGTCGGCGACCTCGCGCTTGCTCATCAGCGGCCACGGCTCGGGCGCGGCGTCGGGCGCGATCAGCGTCACGCGGTTCGTCTCGACGCCGAACCCGGCGCCGGGCTCGAGGACGTCGTTCGCGACGAGCAGATCGACCCGCTTGCGGCGCGCCTTGGCGGCGGCACGGTCGAGCGATCCCGTCTCCGCGGCGAAGCCGACGAGCACCGGCCGCGGGGTGAGGCCGTCCGCCACCCCGGACGCCTCGGCCAGGATGTCCTCGGTCGGCTCGAGCTCGAGCACGGGCGCGGCGTCGCGCGGCAGCTTGGTCGCGGATGCCCTGCGAGGGCGGAAGTCGGCGACGGCCGCGGCCATGACGAGGACGTCCGCCCCCGGCAGGAGTGCCAGGACGGCGTCGCGCATGTCGGCGGTCGTGGGCGCGGAGACGACACGCGCCGCGGATGGCAGCGCGACCGACACGTTGCCGGCCAGGATCGTGACCTCGGCGCCGCGATCGAGGGCCGCGCGGGCGATCTCGGCCCCCATCAGGCCGGTCGACCGGTTGCCGATGAAGCGGACGGGGTCGATCGGCTCGGCGGTGCCCCCGGCGGAGACGACGATCCGCCGGCCCGCAAGATCGCGCCCGGCCGGAGACGACCGCCGTGTGCCCGAGGGTGGGTCCGCGAGCGCCGACACGACGGCGTCGACGATCGAGGCAGGCTCGGCGAGCCGGCCCGGCCCGACGAGCCCGGACGCGAGCGGTCCCGTCTCGGGATCGACGATCCGGTACCCGAAGGAGCGGAGCCGTGCCACGTTCGCACTGGTGGCCGGGTGCGCGTACATCCCGGCGTCCATCGCCGGAGCGACCACGACCGGAGCAGTCGAGGCGAGGCACGCGGCGGTGATGACGTCGCCGGCGAGACCGGACGCCATCGCCGCCATCCAGTGGGCCGTCGCCGGCGCCACCACGATCCCGTCCGCCTCGCGTGCCGCGACGATGTGCGCGATCCGCCGGTCGGGCAGCAGCTCGAGCGGGTCGCTCAGCACGGGCCGGCCGCTCAGCGTCTCGAACGTGAGCGGCCCGACGAACGCCGCGGCCGAGCGGGTGAGGAGGACCTGCACCTCGGCGCCTTCGCCGGTCAGTCGCCGGAGAAGGTCGACCGCCTTGTAGGCGGCGATCGAGCCGGTCGCGCCGAGGAGGATCGTGCGGCCGGCGAGCCGGGCGCCGGGGGCGCTCACGTTCGACGCTCCAGCACTCGGGCCCGCCCGGCGCGAGCCGTGCCGGACCGCGGCGCCGTGCGCGTGGCGACCTCCGACGGCAGGCGACCATCGAGGTCGACCCGCCCCGGCACACCGCCGGTCCAGGCGTCGCGCGGGGCCTCGGCCGCGAGGATCGCGAGTCCTTCGAGCGTCAGGTCCGGGTCGACTGCATCGACGCCGGGCAGGTCGGCGATCCAGGGCGCCTGGCTCACGCCCCCGGTCAGGATGACGGCGATCGGTCGCTCCGGCGCCTCGGCCGCCAACTCGGCGCGCACCCGCTCGAGCAGCTCGCGAACCAGCCCGAGGTGGCCGAACACCGCGCCGCTGCGGATCGCGCTGACCGTGTCACGCCCGATCGCCTGCTCCGGCCGCAGGGCCTCGACCCGGGGCAGGCGCGCGGTTCGCGCCGCGAGGGCCTCGAGGCCGAGCTCGAGTCCGGGGGCGATCGCCCCGCCGATGAACGCGCCGTCCGGCGCGACGACGTCGAGCGTGGTGGCCGTTCCGAAATCGACGACGATCGCGGGTGTGCCGTACAGCCGGCCCGCCGCGAGCGCGTTGACGAGGCGGTCCGCGCCGACCTCGGACGGCTGGTCGACCCGGACGGGGATGGGCACGTTGCCGACCGCTGCATCCAGGAGCGGGAGTCCGATCGACGCGACCGCGGACGCGAGCGCGAGCCCGACGAGCGGAACCACGCTCGCGACGACCACGCCGTCGACGTCGCGCAGGCGCAGGTCCTCGAGACCGAGGAGCCCGTCGACCAGGATGCGGATCTCGTCGGCCGTCGCGTGGCGGGGCGTGGTCGCGCGGCGCGTTCCCGTCACCTCGCCGTCCCGGACGAGCCCCAGGGTCAGGTTGGAGTTTCCGATGTCGACTGCGAGCAGCATCGCGGCGATGATACGCGCGGACCCCGGCGCCCCATTCCGTCGTCGCCGTGTGAACCCCGGCGCCGCCTGCCCCGGACGGGCCGTCCGACGTCGCACCACGCGCTCGCGGTGCTCGATCCGCTCGACCGATGAGGCCGCGCCCCCGTCTGTTCGCGCATGTCTGTTCGCGGCAT